>DASVWD010000164.1 GCA_036389795.1 Longimicrobium sp. | reverse complement strand
CTGGCGTACAACCTGAGGCGGGTGTTGAACCTGCTTGGGGTGGAGTGTCTCCTGGAGGTGCTGAGGAGCGGTAAAATGCCCGTTCCGCAGCCGATCTGAGCCGTTTGCGTCGTCTTCAAGGCTCCAGAGGAGCGGGTTCTCAGCTCTCCAGACGCATCTGAGACGCTGCTCAGGCCGCTCACCCCGAATTTCGCGTCTCGCTCTTCTTGAAAACCGTCGCAACTCCCAGTTGCCGAGGTTTTCACACGGTCTGGGCCCCGGCCACACGGAACCAGCGTCCGCGTGGATGACGGCAGGGCCGAGGGATCTTCTCCCCCTGGCAGGTGGGTGGGGCGCGGTAGCGGCACCGATTCCGGCCGCCGCTTCGTCCACGATGGCCCGGGGGTTCTCGGGGGAGGGACAGGCGCGCCAGGCGCCAGGAAGGGGGCTGCCGGCCTCCGCGCGGATGCCCGGCGAACCGTCCGGCACGTTGTTTTCAGGGGCACGCGGCGCTCCGGAGGGGAGTCGAACCACCATCGCCTGAGGTTGGTCCTTGACGATCATCGACCTCGCGGGTTGGGTGTGGCTGCTCGGGCTCGCCGGGCTGGCCCTGGCCGCGGTGCTGGCGCTGCGCGGCGCGCGCGCGGCGGGGGAGGCGGCGCGCGCCGCCCCCGGCCCGTTTCTCCGCCGCACGGGGATCGCCTTCGCGGCGGTGGTCGTGCTCGGGATCGTGCTGCTGTCGCTGGTGATCCGCATGAAGACCGCGGCGGCGTTCGGGATCGGCGCGGCTTCGGCGGCGGCGGCGGGGCTCTTCGCGCTGTGGGTGGGCGCCAGGGCGGGAAGTGGGCCCGGCCGCGGGGCGGCGGTGGGGCTCGCGGCGGCCTCGCTCGGGCTGCTGGGGCTGGGGATCGTCTACTACTTCGGGATCACGTACGCGGGCGTCACCCAGCAGGTTCGCTTCGAGGAGTTCGTCGACATCTCGTCGGGGTTCGCGCTCGGCGCCGCGCTGGCCGCGCTCTTCCTGCGCGTGGGCGGAGGGATCTGCGCGGGCGGTTCGCCGGGGTGGCGCGCCGCGGGGAGCGCGGCGGACCTCCTCGGTAGCCTGGCGTGCGCGGTCGCCGCCGCCTGGGCCGTCGGCGCCACGGACGCGTCGCTGCAGGGCTACGACAACCGCATCGCCGCGGTGAGCTTCCCGGTGCTGGCGCTGGCGCTGGGGCTCGTTGCCTCCGCCCTCTGCCTCCCGCTGGCGCGCGCGCTCAGGCGGCGCGGCGCTGGGGCGGGGCTGCGCGCGGCAGTGCTCGCCGCGACGGCCGTCTTCCTCGTCGCCGCCTGGTTCGTGGCGACGCGGCTCGGCTTCGACATGACCGACGAGGTGGGCACCGTCTACCGCTACGACGGGCCGTACTGGGCGCTCCTGGCCGGCGCGCTGGCGGGCGTGGCGATCGGCTGGCTCCCGCGTGGCCTGGGCGCCCGGGGCCGGGCGGCGGACGCGGCCGTGGCCGAGCCCGATCCGGCGGCCGGCGCGGCGGTGGGCCTGGCGGCCACGGCTTTCCCGGTGACGGCGCTGGCGGTGGCGGCCGGGGTGGGCTACGCGCTGGCGGGGCTCTACGGGGTCGCCCTGGCCGCCGTGGGCATCGTCGCCACGCTCGGCGTCACCGCGGCGGCGGCGCTGGACGTGCCGGCGGTGGCGCCGGTGACAGCGCCGGCGGATGCGTCGGCTGCGGACGCGGACGCGGTGCGAACGAGAGACGCCGGCGCGGCGGGGCGGGCGTTCGCGAGCGCGGCGGCGGGGCTGGCGGCGCTGGCGCTGGCGGCGGGCGTCGGCTCCGCGCCGAAGGGGCTGCTGGAGTGGGTGGACGTGTTCTCCGGCCGCGTGCTGGCCGGGCTCCTGGTGGGCGGGGCCGCGCCGTTCGTCTTCGCCGCGCTGGTGCTGATGGCGGCGCTCCGCACGGGCGCCGACCCCGGGCGCGCGGCGTTGCGCGGGCTGATCGTGCCGGGGCTGATCGCGGTCGCCGTCCCCGTGCTGACGGGGGCGCTGGTGGGCCTCGACGGGCTCTGCGGGCTCCTGGCCGGCGCGGTCGTCGCCGGGGTGCCGCTCTCGCTCTTCCTGGTGCACGCCTGGGACGGGGCGGGCGAGCGCCTGGCCTGCGCCGGCCTGGCCGTCAACGTGGCGCTCAAGCTGATGGGCGCCGTCTCGCTGGTGCTCGTCCCCTTCTTCCTGCGCTTCGCCGTCAACACCCAGTTCAAGGGCCCCCCCGGCGAGCCCGACGGCGGACTGATGCTCGACGCGCTCCGCCACGCCGTGTCGGCGCTGCTCGGGTGAATGGTCGTCGGGAGTGACATCCATCGGATGTCATCCCGAAGGCGCCGCTGCACCGACCCCTTCCTCCGCACCGCGGTTCGGCGGCGCCTGGGGGATCTACTCGACCGTGCTGGTGGCCGGCCTTCGCGCGCGACTGCCGGCTCCTCGGCCGCATCGGGTAGATCCCTCGCGAGCGTCCGGGCCGCGGTGCCGGACGGAGCTTGCGCCGACGCTCCCCTCGGGATGACATCTCGTTCTGGAAATCCGGATCTCCGCCCGTCATCGGCTGGGCGCGAGCTGACCTGAATCGTGGACAGGGGGAAGGGAGCGCGTCCGGAGCCGGGGATCGGATTCGAATCGCATCTCGTTATCGTGTAATCGCTTACATTTCCGTACCCGGAATCCCTCCGACTGGCATTCGTGTTGAGTGAGCCCCCTGCCGGCAACCCCGCGCAAGCGGGCCGATCTCCACCCAGCCGTCCACCCGGAGTCTGTTCATATGAGCCGCAAGTCGCTTCTGCTCGCGCTTCCCCTCGCGCTGGCGCTCGGCGCGTGCGTCCAGGTCCACGCCTCGCGCCTGGGCGAGGGCACCCACTACGAGCCCGTGCCGCGGGGCCAGGTCCGCGTCTACCAGGCGGAGTCCGACGTCCCCGGCGATTTCGAGAAGGTGGCGCTCCTCTTCGTCTCGGCCAACGCCGACGTGATCAACCACCACGACATGATCGAGGCCGCGCGCAAGAAGGCCGGCCGCCTCGGCGCCAACGCCATCATCCTGGGCGAGTTCGAGGACCCGAAGTTCACCACGCGCGTGGCCGCGGCGGTCCTGAACGTCCCCGTCGAGCGCCGCACGCAGATGCTGGCCGTCCGCGTCCTGCGCCCCGGCGAGACCGCCAGCGGCCAGGAGCCGCAGGTGATCGAGCTGGAGCTCTGACCGCACCGGCCGCGCCACGGCGGAAGCGCGGCGGGATGACCGAAGCGGGCCGGGTGCCTTTCACGGGCGCCCGGCCCGCTCGTTGTTCGACTCCGGATGTCGACAGGAAGGGTCACGGTGGCGGGCCGTGAATCCGCGGGCCGCCGTGCTGCGTTGTGCAGGTGGATCTTCGCGCGGCGCAGGCGGGTACCGAGCGCCGCAACTTCTCGTCGCAACTCCCCGCACCTCCATGAAGATCGCACACCTGCTCCGCTCCCGGCGCGCGCGCTGGGCCGCGGCCGCGGCCAGCGCGGGCCTCCTGCTCGCCGCGCGCCCGCTCTTCTCCGCCGCCGAGGCGCCGCGCTCGCTGCGCGGCGTGGACGTCTCCCGCTACCAGGGCAGCATCGACTGGCACGCGGTGAAGGACGACGGCGTGGCGTTCGCCTTCATCAAGGCCACCGAGGGCGGCGACCTCACCGACCCCACCTTCGCGCGCAACTGGCGGGGCGCGAAGCGGGCCGGCGTGGTGCGCGGCGCGTACCACTTCTACCGCCCCGGCACCGACCCGGCGCGGCAGGCGCGCCACTTCCTCCGCACCGTGCGGCTGGGGCCGAGCGACCTGCCGCCCGTGCTGGACGTGGAGGTGCACGGCGGCATCGGCTCGGCGCGGCTCCGGCGGGGCGTGCGCACCTGGCTGCGCATCGTGGAGGAGGAGACGGGGAAGCGGCCGATCGTCTACACCAACCCCCGGTTCGCGCGGCGGCTGGAGGGCGGGGGCTTCCGCCGGCACGCGCTCTGGATCGCGCACTACCGCAGCAGCGCGCCGCGGGTGCCCGGCGAGTGGGGGCGGTGGACGTTCTGGCAGTACACCACGCGCGGGCGGGTGGACGGCATCGGCAGGCGCGTGGACGTCAACCGCTTCCGCGGCACCCGCGCCCAGTTCCTCCGCTTCGTGGAGGCCGACGGGCACCGCCACCACTGACGCGCGGCACCGGAGGCGGCGGCAACGGCGTGGTTGACTTCCCGCGCTTCGCCCGCAGAATCCATCGTCGCACGATGTGGTGATCCTCCTCCGGCCGAGCGGCGTGCTGATTCGATGCTTCCGCGCAGGATCGTCCACGCGCTGCTCTTCGGGGCGCCGCCGCTCGCCTTTCTCGCGCTCTACCTGCTCCTCGACTCCTCCAGCCTCTCCTGGGCGGACTGGCGGCCGGCCACGTGCATGCCGGGCCGCTGCTTCTGCGAGCTGATCCGGCCGGGCTCCATCCGCCAGCCGGCGAACGCGCTGTCGTCCGCCGGCTTCGTGCTCGTGGGCGCCTGGATCCTGGCGGGCGGCGCCACGCGGGGCGCGGGCCACGGCGTGAATCCGATCACCCGAAACCCCGCCTACCGCGCCGTCTACGGGACCGCCGTCCTGCTGATCGGCTTCGGGAGCGCCTTCTATCACGCATCGCTGACGTTCGCCGGGCAGTTCTTCGACGTGTTCGGGATGTACCTGCTGGCCACGTTCATCTTCCTCTACAACCTCGCGAGAATACGCCGGCTGAAGACGGTTACGGTCGTGCTCGGCTACGTAGCGCTGAACGCGCTGCTGGCGAGCCTCCTGTACGCGGTGCCGGCACTCCGCAGGTACCTTTTCGCCGCCGTTCTGCTCTCCGCGCTGGTCCCGGAATCCCTGGTCCGGCGGCGGAGGACTCGCGAGCTGCAGGGGCGCCATCTCCTCCTCGCGCTTCTCTTGATGGCGGTCGGATTCGGCATCTGGGTTCTCGACATCACCCACCGCGCGTGCTCGCCTTCGAGCTGGCTGCAGGGACACGCGCTCTGGCACGTGGCGGGCGCGGCCGCGTCGCTCCTCGTCTTCGGCTACTACGCATCCGAAGTGGACGCGCGCGCGGCTCCCGGGTGACGCAGGGCCGTCCATCTCCGCCCGTGCGCCTTCGCCACCCCCCCGCGCGCTTCCGCGAGCGGGCGTCTCCCCGGGGCCGAACGAGAACCCTGGCCGCTTCGCTTTCCCGCAGCATAGTTTGTGTGACCGCGGTGTCACGCCCCGCCCCACCCACCTCTGCACGGAGCCCCTGATGCGCCGCCTGCGTCCCCTTTTGCTGCTGCCCCTGCTCGCCGCCTGCGCCTCCACCGCTTCCGGCGGATCGCCGCCCAGCGACGGCCGCGTCGTGGTCCGCGACGAGACCGCCGCCCGCTCGGGCGACGCCGCCGATGTGGAGCTGGACATCGACCGCCGCCCGGCCGAAGGCACGGTGAACGCGAGCGCCGACCGGGTGTGGGCGGCGCTCCCCCGCGTCTACGCGGCCCTCGGCATCGACGGCGCGGGGGTGATGAGCCAGGATCCCGCGGCGCGGAGGTACGGGCGCCAGAACCTGCGCCTGCACCGCCGGCTGGGCGGCCGCCCGCTCTCGCGCGTCATCGAGTGCGGCAGCACCTACGCGGGCGACGCCGACACGTACGCCATCACCATGAGCGTGGTGACGGAGGTGCGCCCCGCCGGCGAAGCCGCGAAGGTCAGCACCTGGCTGGAGGCGAGCGGCCGCCAGCAGACCGCCAGCAGCACGCCCGTGCGCTGCATGACCAAGGGCGTGCTGGAGCGGCAGATCGCCGGCATGCTGGCGGACAGCGCCGTGGCGCGGGCGAACCGCTGAGCGGCCGGGCGCCGCTCGTTGAATCGAGCGGGACGATTCGTTAGATTCAGAGCGCTGGGCCGGGCTCCCGCTGGGGCGCCCGGCCTGTTCGTTTGCCCGAATCGTCTTCTGATCGACTGTCGAGACATGCTGAAGCTGGGGATCGTGGGGCTGCCCAACGTGGGCAAGTCGACGCTGTTCAACGCGCTGACCGCCGCGGGGGCCGACGCCGCCAACTACCCGTTCTGCACCGTGGAGCCGAACGTGGGGATGGTGGAGGTGCCCGACCCGCGCGTGGACCTGCTCGCCGAGAAGGTGCAGCCGCAGCGCGTGGTGAAGGCCGTGGTGCAGTTCGTCGACATCGCCGGGCTGGTGAAGGGCGCCAGCGAGGGCGAGGGGCTGGGCAACCAGTTCCTCACCAACATCCGCGAGACCGACGCCGTCGTGCACGTGGTGCGCTGCTTCGACGACCCCGACGTGGTGCACGTGATGGGGAGCGTGGACCCGGTGCGCGACCGCGAGGTCATCAACCTGGAGCTGGTGCTCTCGGACCTGGCCGTGGCCGAGAAGCGCCTGGAGCGCGTGCGCAAGACCGCCCGCGGCGGCGATCGTGACGCGCAGGCGGAGCTGGCCCTGCTGGAGCGCCTGGTGGCCGCGCTCGGCGAGGGGCGCCCCGCGCGCAGCGTCGAGGTCGGCGACGAGGAGAGAAAGCTGCTCAAGAGCTTCAACCTCCTCACCTCCAAGCCCGTGCTCTACCTGGCGAACGTCGCCGAGGACGACCTGCCGGAGGGCGACAACGAGCACGTCCGCGCGCTGCGCAGGGCGGTGGAGGAGAGCGGCGAGGAGGCGCACGTGATCCCCATCTCCAGCAAGATCGAGTCGGAGCTGGCCGAGCTGGACGACGCGCACCGGGCGGAGTTCCTGGAGTCGCTCGGGCTGGACGAGCCGGGGCTCCACAAGCTGATCCGCGAGAGCTACCGGCTGCTGGGGCTGCACGTGTACTTCACGGCGGGCGAGAAGGAGGTGCGCGCCTGGGAGATCCCCGTCGGCGCCCGGGCGCCCGAGGCGGCGGGGGTGATCCACTCCGACTTCGAGCGCGGCTTCATCCGCGCCGAGACGGTGGGGTGGGACGACTTCGTGAAGACCGGCTCGGTGAAGGCCGCCCGCGAGCAGGGGCTGATGCGTTCCGAGGGGAAGGAGTACGTCGTCAAGGACGGCGACATCCTGCTCTTCCGCTTCAACGTGTGAGTTGTCGTGATTCGTAGAGCCGTCCTGTACGCCTTCCTGCTGCCGGCCCTGCTGCTGGCCCCGGCCCTCCGCGCGCAGCACGAGCACCCGCCCGCGCGCCCCGACACCGCGCGCGCCCGCGCGGCGATGGGGATGAGCGCCGGGGAGCACGCGCGGATGATGGCGGAGATGACGGGGCCGCTGGGGATCCCGGTGGACCGCATGGGCTCGGGGACGAGCTGGCTCCCCGACGAGTCGATCATGCCCTTCGTGCGCTTCCGGGCGGGGGAGTGGTCGGTGATGGTGCACGGCGTGGCGTTCGGCCAGTACCAGCGGCAGTACGGCGCGCGCGGCGACGACCAGCTGGGGAGCATCAACTGGGCGATGCTGATGGCCACGCGCAACCTGCCGCGCGGCCGCCTGCAGCTGCGCACCATGCTCACGCTGGAGCCGTGGACCGTCTCGGGGCGCGGCTACCCGCTCCTGCTGCAGTCCGGCGAGACCTTCCGGGGCGAGCCGATCCACGACCGGCAGCACCCGCACGACCTCTTCATGGAGCTGGGCGTCCTCTTCGAGCGCGAGCTCACGCGCGACCTGGGCCTCTCGCTCTACCTGGCGCCCTCGGGCGAGCCGGCGGCCAGCCCCGTGGCCTTCATGCACCGCCCGTCGGCCCAGAACGACCCGATCCCGCCGATCGGCCACCACTGGCAGGACGCCACGCACATCACCTTCGGGGTGGTGACGGCGGGGCTCTTCACGCGGCGGCTGAAGGTGGAGGGCTCGCTGTTCAACGGGCGCGAGCCGGACGAGGACCGCACCGACGTCGAGCTCCGCGCGCTCGACTCCCGCGCCGCCCGGCTCACCTTCAACCCGTCGTCCGCGTGGAGCCTGAGCGCCTCGTACGCCTGGATCCGGAGCCCCGAGGCGCACGAGCCGGAAGAGGACATGCAGCGGGCGACGGCCTCCGTCCTCCACGGCCGGGCGCTCGGGAAGCGGGGCAACTGGTCGAGCGCCCTGGTCTTCGGGGCGAACCGGCACCACGGAGGCGGCTTCGCCCCCAGCCTGCTGCTGGAGAGCAACCTGGAGCCGGACCGCCGCAACGCGTTCTTCGGCCGCGCCGAGGTCGTCCGCAAGACCGCGGAGGACCTGGTCCTGGAAGGCTTCCCGGAGGAGCGCGCCTTCACGGTGGGCTCCGTGGCGCTGGGCTACGTGCGGGAGCTGGTGCGGCTGCCGAAGGCCACGCTGGGCGCGGGCGTGCGCGGCTCGATCAACCTGCTCCCCGGAGCGCTCGAGCCGGCCTACGGGTCGAGGACGCCGGCCGGGCTGACCGTCTTCGTCCGGCTCAAGCCCGTCGGGGAGTCCATGCGGGGCATGGGGCAGATGGAGATGTAGCCCGCCGGGCTGGTCCGCGGGGGTACGCACCTGGGCCCGCGTCCGCCGCAGCGGACGCGGGCCTTCGTCGTTCGGAGATCCGGAAAGATCTTTGCAGGACCTTCTTCGAGGTTGTCATCTCTCCCTCCAGCTCGATCCGTTCGAGGTGGAAGACCGGCGCGTCCGGCCGCCGCCTCCGCGTAGCAGGGGAATCGTCGGCGAGACGGTGGGAGTGGGGAGATGCTCCATCGCGTGAGGGTGTCACTCCGGGCGGGGGATGGACGTTTCACCGGCGAGAAACGAACACCCACCGTTTCAGCCCACCACTGCAATACGGAGAAGCCGCTCATGGGACGTGCACTCGTGCGCAGCACGCTCACCGGCCTCGCCGCCGCCGCCCTCCTGGCCGCGTGCGAGGGCTCCCCGTCCGACCCCGGCACCCTGACCGAGCTGCCGCGCCCGCTGACCGACGCCGAGCGGGCGCTGGTGGGGGCCGGCAACCAGTTCGCGCTCGGCCTCTTCCGCCAGGTGGGCGGGCAGGGCGCGGAGAACGTCTTCATCTCCCCGCTCAGCGCCTCCATGGCGCTGGGGATGACCATGAACGGCGCCCGCGGCCAGACGCTGGACGAGATGCGCGCCACCCTCGGCTTCGGCTCGCTGGCGATGGCCGACGTGAACGGGAGCTACCGGAGCCTCATCGAGCTCCTGCTGGGGCTCGACCGCGGCGTGGACGTGCGCCTGGCCAACTCGGTGTGGTACCGGCGGGAGTTCCCGTTCGAGACGTCGTTCCTGGAGACCTGCCGGACGTACTTCGGCGCGAAGGCCGCCGGCCTGGACTTCGGCTCGCCGGCCGCGGTGGACTCGATCAACCGGTGGGCGAGCCAGGCCACCAGCGGCCGCATCGACAAGATCGTCGAGAAGATCGACGGCGACGACATCATGTTCCTGGTCAACGCGCTCTACTTCAAGGGAAGCTGGCGCGCCGCGTTCGACCCGGCGCAGACCACGCAGGCGCCCTTCCACGGCGCCGACGGCGTGGACCGCACCGTGCCGCTGATGGTCCGCGGCGGGAACTACCGCCACGTCTGGAGACCCGAGTACCAGGCGGTGGACCTCCCCTACGGCAACGGCGCGTTCGTGATGACCGTGGTCCTTCCCCGCGAGGGGCACGGCGTCGACGCGCTGGTGGGCTCGCTGGACGCCGCGCGGTGGCAGGAGATCACCGCGGCGCTCGACGGGGTGCAGGAGACGGAGATGAGCGTCTTCCTCCCGCGCTTCCGGGTGACGTACGAGAAGACCCTCAACGACGCGCTGAAGGCGCTGGGGATGCCGCTGGCGTTCACCGACGCCGCCGACTTCACGGCGCTCTCCCCCGCGGGCGGCGTTTACGTCAGCGAGGTGCTGCAGAAGAGCTTCGTGGAGGTGAACGAGGAGGGCACCGAGGCCGCGGCCGTCACCAGCGTCAACGTGGGTCTCGTGTCCGTCCCGCCGTCGTTCCGCGCCGACCGTCCCTTCGTCTTCGCGATCCGGGAGCGCTTCTCGGGCACCATCCTCTTCATCGGCAAGATCGCGAAGCTCGGCGACTGACGGAGCCCTCACCCGCCGCCTTAGAGCGGCAACCCTCTCCCAAGTCTGGGAGAAGGTGGACATGACGAAGGCAGAGAGAGGTGCTTTCAGGGCTCGCGGGAGTTCTTCCCGCGAGCCCTGGTTGTGCTCGGCGGGCGGCGAGGAGAGATTGGCGCGCGCAGCCGCCGGTCTTTCCCGCAACCACGAGCCAGCATGAGCGGCACAGGCGACCCCGACGGACAGCCCCTGGACCTCCTCCTCCGCCTGCTGGAGCTGGAGCGGCTGGAGCTGAACCTGTTCCGCGGCCAGAACCGCGACATCGGCTCGGGGCGGGTGTTCGGCGGGCAGGTGCTGGCGCAGGGGCTGGTGGCGGCGGGGCAGACGGTGGAGGGGCGCACCGCGCACTCGCTGCACGGCTACTTCATGCTCCCCGGCGACCTGGACACGCCGGTGCTCTACCAGGTCGACCGCATCCGCGACGGGAAGAGCTTCACCACGCGGCGCGTGCTGGCGATCCAGCAGGGGCGGGAGATCTTCAGCATGCTCTGCTCGTTCCACGTCGGCGAGGAAGGCATCGGGCACTCCGCGCCGATGCCCGAGGTGCCGCCGCCGGAGGCGGTGCCGCGCGAGCTGGACCTGGTGCGCGCGATGGCCGAGCGCATCCCCGAGCCGCTGCGGGGCGTGTACACGCAGGACCGGCCGATCGACTTCCGCCCCGTGGACCCGGTGAACCCCTTCGCGCCGGACCGGCGGGAGCCGCTCAAGCACATGTGGTTCCGCGCCGAGGGCGCCATGCCCGACGACCCGATCCTGCACCAGGCGGTGCTGGCGTACGCGTCGGACTACGGGCTGCTGGGGACGGCGCTGCTGCCGCACGGTCTGTCGTTCCTGCGGCGCGACGTGCAGGCCGCCAGCCTGGACCACGCCGTGTGGCTGCATCGCCCCTTCCGCGTGGACGACTGGCTCCTCTACACCACCGACAGCCCCACCGCGGCCGGCGCGCGCGGCTTCACCCGCGGCTCCATCTTCACCCGCGATGGCGCGCTGGTGGCCTCCACCGCACAGGAGGGGCTGCTCCGGCTGCGGCGGGAGGGGTGATCCATCTCCGCTAAGTGTTTTTCCCTGCCTTGCTTTCTCCCCCCCGGTTCCGCAAACTACCGGTTTACCGTGAACCGTGCCGGAGGACCGCGAGTCCTCCGGGACCACCGGAAACCGAGCCGGAAGCGAGCCCTGTTCGAGTTCGAGATCGAGGCGGCGGAGGGCGCCGCGCGCGCGGGGACGCTCACGCTCCCGCACGGGCAGGTGCGGACGCCCGTGTTCATGCCCGTGGGCACGCAGGCCACGGTGAAGACGCTCACCCCCGAAGAGGTGGAGGCGCTCGGCGCCGAGATCATCCTGGGGAACACGTACCACCTGTACCTGCGCCCCGGCCACGAGGTGGTGCGCGAGCTGGGCGGGCTGCACCGCTTCCAGGGGTGGAGCCGGCCGATCCTGACCGACTCGGGCGGCTTCCAGGTGTTCTCGCTGGCCGACATCAGCACCATCGGCGAGGAGGGGGTCGAGTTCCAGAGCCACATCGACGGCAGCCGCCACCTCTTCACCCCCGAGCGGGTGATGGAGATCGAGCACGCGCTGGGGGCCGACGTGATCATGGCCTTCGACCAGTGCCCGCCGGGGCAGTCGAGCCGCGAGGTGGCGACCGAGGCGTACGAGCGCACGCTGCGCTGGCTGGAGCGCTGCCGCCGCCGCTTCGACGAGATCCAGCGCGAGGACGACCGCGGGGCGGGCCAGGCGCTGTTCCCGATCGTGCAGGGCGGCATCCACCCCGACCTGCGCGTCGCCAGCGCGCGGGGGACGCTGGCGGCGGGCGACTGGCACGGAATTGCCGTCGGCGGGCTGTCGGTGGGCGAGCCCAAGCCGGTGATGTACCGGATGATCGAGGTGCTGGAGCCGCACCTGCCGCCGCCCCTGCCGCGCTACCTGATGGGCGTGGGCTACCCCGACGACCTGCTGGAGGCGATCGGCCGCGGCATCGACATGTTCGACTGCGTGGCGCCCACCCGCAACGGGCGCAACGGGGCGGTGTGGATCACGGCCGAGGGGCAGGTGAACATCAAGCAGCGCCGCTTCCTGACCGACCGCGGGCCGCTGGACCCGGACTGCGGCTGCTACACCTGCCGCACGTACACGCGCGCCTACCTGCGCCACCTGTTCGTGGCGGGCGAGGCGCTCTCGATGCGGCTGCTTTCGATCCACAACCTGCACTTCCTGGTGAACCTCGCCGCCACGGCGCGCGAGAAGATCCTGGCCGGCGGGTTCGCCGGGTGGAGCCGGGCGTGGCTGGAGCGGTTCCGGGGGGCGGCGGTGGGAAGTGCGTGAGTGCGAAAGTGAACCGGCGGACACTCGAGACGGAGACGGAATAGATGCACGCGATGGCGATTCTGCTGCAGGGCGCACCCCAGGGCGGGGCCAACCCGCTGGTGAACCTGCTCCCCCTGCTGGGGATGCTGGCGATCTTCTACTTCCTCCTGATCGTCCCCCAGCGGCGGCAGGTGAAGGAGCACCAGAGGCTCGTCGACAGCCTGCAGAAGGGCGACCAGGTGGTGACGGCGGGGGGGCTGATCGGCGAGATCATTTCCATCAAGGACGACACGGTGCAGCTGCGCACCGGCAATTCGACCGTGGTGGTGGAGCGCGCCCGCATCACGCGCCGGGCCACGCCGGCCGCTTCGGAGAAGTAAGATCGAGGAAAAGAAGTGCCGAGCGCCGAGTGCCGAGTGCCGGGTACTGAATCCTGGGCACTGGGCACTGGGCACTAAGGACTTAGCACTTAGGACTAACGATGGCAGTGCTCAAGGTGGAGCTGCTCGGGTCGGAGGTGCTCCGGCGCCGGGCGGAAGAGGTCGCGGGGCCGGACCCGGAGCTGGACCGGCTGATCGACGACATGTTCGAGACCATGTACGAGCAGAAGGGGATCGGCCTGGCCGCGCCCCAGGTTGGCGTCTCCCGGCGGGTGATCGTGGTGGACGTCAACGAGCCCGACGTGGAGCCGTTCGCGCTGTACAACCCGCGCGTGGTGGAGGCCGGCCCGCAGCTCGACAAGATGGAGGAGGGGTGCCTGAGCATCCCCGGCGTCACCGGCGTGGTGGAACGCCCGTTCGCCGTCACCGTCGAGGGGCTGGACCGCGCGGGGAACCCCGTGCGCATCGAGGCCGAGGCGATGCTGGCGCGCTGCCTCCAGCACGAGATCGACCACCTGGACGGGGTGCTGTTCATCGACCGCCTGTCGCCGCTCAAGCGCAACATGGTGCTGCGCAAGTACCGGAAGCTCGCCTCGTGAAGATCGTCTTCTGGGGGACGCCCGACTTCTCCATCCCGGCGCTGCGCGCGCTGGGCGAGGAGGGGCACGACGTGGTGGCGGTGGTCACCCGGCCCGACCGGCCCGCGGGGCGCGGCCGCGAGGTGCACTTCTCTCCCGTGAAGGAGGAAGCGCTGGCGGAGGGAATCCCCGTGCTGCAGCCGGAGCGGGCGCGCGGGGACGACTTCCTGGCCCGGCTGCGCTCGTTCGACCCGGACCTCTCCGTGGTGGTCGCCTACGGGCAGATCCTCCGGCCCGAGGTGCTGGACCTGCCGCGCCTCGGCTCGGTGAACATCCACGCGTCGCTCCTTCCCGAGCTGCGCGGGGCGGCGCCGGTGCAGTGGGCCATCATCCGCGGGCTCGAGATGACGGGCGTCACCATCATGCGCATGGACGCGGGGCTCGACTCGGGGCCGATGCTGCTCAGGGTGGAGGAGCCGATCGAGCCGGAGGAGGCCGGGTGCGAGCTGGCGGGGCGCCTGGCCGAGATCGGGGCCGAGGCGCTGGTGGAGGCGCTGGCGCTCCTGGAGGACGGCCAGCTCGTCCAGGAGCCGCAGGACCACGGCAGGGCGACCTACGCGCCCAAGCTGGACCGCGCGTCGGCGCGGCTCGACTGGACGCGCCCCGCGGCGGAGCTGGCGCTCTGGATCCGCGGGCTCGACGACGTCCCGGGTGCCTGGAGCCCGCTCGGCGCGCGCGGCCCGGTGAAGCTCTTCCGCCCGCGCGTGGAGGGCGGCGCCGGCGAGCCGGGCACCGTGCTGGCGGCGGACGAGGAGGGCGTGCTGGTCGCCGCGGGCGAGGGCGCCGTGCGCGTGCGCGAGGTGCAGCCGCCGGGGAAGCGCCGCATGGGCGCCGGCGAGTGGGTGCGCGGGCGCGGCGTTGCCGTGGGCGACCGCTTCGGCCTGGAGGGCTGAGCCCCGCGCCGGTGGGTTTCCGACGTGAAGCCGAATCCCATCCCGCCGCTGCACGTCGTCACCGACGACGCGGTGGTGGCGCGGAAGGACTTCCTCCGCCAGGCGGAGCGGGTCCTGGAGAGCGGCGGGCCGCACCTCGTCTTCCACCTGCGCGCCCCGCGCGCGTCCGGCCGGCGGCTGTACGAGCTCGCGCGCGCGCTGCGGGACCCGGTGCTGGGCGCGGACGCCTGGCTCGTGGTCAACGACCGCGTGGACGTGGCGCTCGCGGCCGCAGCGGATGGCGCGCAGGTGGGCGCCCGCGGGCTGCTCCCGGCCGACGCGCGGCGGGTGCTGGGCCCGGACTACCTGCTGGGCGCCTCCGTGCACTCGGTGGACGAGGCGCGGGACGCGCGCGCGGCCGGCGCGGACTTCGTGCTGGCCGGCACGATCTGGGAGACGCCGTCGCACCCCGACCGGCCCGGCGCCGGGACCGGGCTGGTCCGCCAGATCGCCGCGCTCGGCATCCCGACGATCGCGATCGGGGGCGTGACGCCGAAGCGGGCGCGCGAGGCGCGAGCTGCGCGCGCCGCGGGCGTGGCGGTGGTTCGTGGCGTATGGGACGCTTCCGATCCCGCTGACGCAGTGACGAGGTACCTGAAGGCATGGCGACGATAGAGACGGCGGCGGACGAGGCGGTGCGCGTCCGCGTGAACGGCGACGAGCGCGAGGTCCCGGCGAGGCTCACCGTGGCGGGGCTGCTCGCGCACCTCGACCTCCACCCGCGCATGGTGGTCGTCGAGCGCAACGGCGACATCCTGCGCCGCGACGCGCTGGAGACGACCGCGGTGGAGCCGGGGGACGCGTACGAGCTGGTGCACTTCGTCGGGGGCGGGTGAGGGGGTCGGGGCCAGTAGGGCGATTGAAATCACCGCTACGACGGCGCAAAATCCGCCTGCGTGGACTCCCGGGGTGAGATCCGCGCGCGACGATGGGATTCGTCCTGCGCCGAGCCCGCAAAGTACCCTCTCCCGCAGTTGGGAGAGGGTGGACGCCCTAAGGCGGCCGGGTGAGGGCCGCCCGGGGTGAGGGTCGATCTTCGATTTCAGTGGAGGGATACATGGCGACGGTGCTGGAGCCGCAGGTGATGGACGAGCCCCTGGTGATCGCGGGGCGGGCGCTGCGCTCGCGGCTCATGGTCGGCACGGGGAAGTACCGCGGCAACGACCTGATGGTGCGCGCCATCGAGGCGTCCGGCGCCGAGGTGGTCACCGTCGCCGTTCGGCGCGTGGACCTCGACCGCACGAAGGAGGAGGGCGTCCTCTTCCACCTGGACCCCGAGCGCTTCCTCCTCCTCCCCAACACGGCCGGCTGCTACACCGCCGAGGACGCCGTCCGCTACGCGCGGCTGGCGCGGGCGGCGGGGTTCACCGACTGGGTGAAGCTGGAGGTGATCGGCGACCAGGAGACGCTGCTCCCCGACGCCGAGGCCACCGTCCGCGCGGCGAAGGAGCTGGTGGCGGACGGCTTCACGGTGCTGGCCTACACCAACGACGACCTGATCACCGCGCTGCGGCTGGAGGACGCCGGGTGCGCCGCGGTGATGCCGCTGGCCTCGCCGATCGGGAGCGGGCTGGGGCTGGTGAACCCCTACAACGTGCGCACCATCAAGGCCCGCCTCTGTGTCCCCGTTATCGTCGACGCGGGGGTGGGGACGGCCTCGGACGCGGCGGTCACGATGGAGCAGGGGGTCGACGGGATCCTGATGAACACCGCGCTGGCCGAGGCGCGGGACCCCGTGCGCATGGCCCGCGCGATGGCGCTGGCGACCGAGGCCGGCCGCCTCGCGTACCTCGCCGGGCGGATGCCGAAGCGGGAGCGCGCCGTCCCCTCGTCCCCCCTCGCGGGGATGCTCGACTGACCGGCTGCGGAAAATGGCGCAACTCCGCGTTGCTGCTCGTCGCCGCTCCCCGCGGCGTACGACCCCGTACGCCTCGGTCGGGGACTCCTCGCGCGCCTCGATCTGCACCGTTTTCCTTTGCCGGACGGGGCGCGGCGGATGAAGACGGGCCGGGCGACGGCGGCGCGCAGGGCGGCGCTGCGGGTGCTGGAGCGCGTCCGCGGCGGCGACTTGGCCGACCGCGCCTTCGACCACGCCGCGGCGGGGCTGGAGCCGCGCGACCGCGCCTGGGCGCAGGAGCTGGTCTACGGCACCTTCCGCCTGCGCGGGCGCATCGACCACCTGCTGGGCGCGCTGGTGCGCGGGGGCGTGGACAAGCTGGAGCCCGTGGTGCTGGACGTGCTGCGCCTGGGCGCCTACCAGCTCCTGGAGATGGGGAGCGTGCCGCCGTACGCCGCCGTCTCGCAGTCGGTGGAGCTCGCGCGCGCGGGCGGCGCGGAGCGCGCGGCGGGGCTGGTGAACGGCGTGCTGCAGAACCTGCAGCGGCGGCGCGAGTCGATCCGCTTCCCCGCCTTCGAGCGCGACCCCGCCGGCCACCTGGCCACCTGGGGCTCGCACCCGCGCTGGGTGGTGGAGCGGTGGATCGCCCGCTGGGGGGCCGACGACGCGCGGCTGCTGGTGGAGGCCGACAACGCGCGCCCCGAGCTGTACGTGCGGCCGCTGGGGCTCTCGCTCCCCGACGCGGCGGCGCGGCTGCACGAGGCGGGCGTGGAGGGGGTGCCGGTGCCGGTCTCGCCCGACTCGCTGCGGGTGCTGCCCCCCGCGTCCGCCGCGGAGGCGCTGGCGGCGATCCCGGCCGTGGTGCAGGACCCGGCGGCCGCGCTGGTGGTGCGCTACGCGGCCGTGCCCGCCGGGGCGACGGTGCTGGACGTGTGCGCGGCGCCGGGGGGGAAGGCGCTGGGGCTGGCGGAGAGCGCGGCCCGGGTGGCGGCCGCGGACCTCTCGCCCCGGCGTCTCAAGCGCGTGGTGGAGAACGCGGCGCGGGTGGGGTGGGCGGAGCGCCTCGGCGCGGTGGCGGCGGACGCGCGCCTTCCCCCTTTCCGGGCGGCGGACGCTGTGCTCCTGGACGCGCCGTGCACGGGGACGGGCACCTTCCGCCGGCACCCCGACGGGCGCTGGCGGGTGGCGCCGGACGACCTGGAGGCGCTCGCGCGGCTGCAGGCCGAGCTGCTGCAGGCGGCCGCGGCGCTGGTGCGGCCCGGCGGGGTGCTGGTGTACTCGACGTGCTCGCTGGAGCGCGAGGAGAACGAGGAGCGAGTGGAGGCCTTCCTGGCGGACCATCCGGAGTTCGCGCCCCGGCCGGCGGAGGGCGCCGTGGCGCCCGAGCTGCTGGACGCGGCCGGCCGCCTGTGCGTGCTGCCGCAGCGCCACGGCGTGGACGGCGCCTTCGCGGCCCGCCTGGAGAGGCGCGCGTGAGGGCGCCCGCGCGGCCCGCGCCGCCGGGGCGGCGCTGGCGCCCCCGCGTGCCCGAGCGGGTGGCCACGTACTTCAACGAGCGCAAGATCCTCAAGTACGTGATCTACTGCGGGCTGGCGGGGTTCCTGCTCGGCTACGTCTTCATCACGCTCCTCTTCTTCCCCTTCGGCCGCTCGGCGATCGTGACGGTGCCCGACGTGCGGGGGAAGACGCTGGCGCAGGCCCGGCGCGCCTTCGACCGGGTGGGGCTCGAGGCGCAGATCGGCGACTCGCTCTCGCACCCCACCGTCCGCGCGGGGCGGGTGCTGGCGCAGGTGCCGCTCCCCGGGCAGGAGGCGGCGCGCGGGAGCGAGGTGGAGGTGATCGTCAGCCAGGGGCCGGAGCGGCGCGCGGTGCCCTCCATCACCGGACTGGGGAAGGACGACGCGGTGGCGCTCCTGCAGCGGATGGGCTTCCGGGTGCGGCTGGCCTCGGTGGTCGACGACAGCCCCGAGGGGAAGCTGCTGGGGATGGACCCGAAGGCCGGCACGCGCATGCCGATGCCCGGGACGGTGACGCTGACGCTCTCGGCCGGGCCGCCGAAGGTGCTGGTCCCCAGCGTGCTGGCGCTGGACGAGGGCGACGCGGCGGCACGGCTGGAGGCGGTGGGGCTCAGGCTGGGGAGGGTGAGCTACGACTCGCTCTCGGCCGAGCCGCGCGGCACGGTGCTCTCGCAGGCTCCGGCGGCGGGCGACAGCCTGCGGATGGGGAGCGCGGTGCGCGTGGTGCTGGCGGGCCCCGACCCCAACCCGCCGCCCGTGGTGGTGCCGGTGGACACCCTGCAGCCGGCGGAGCCCGGGGAGCCGGGCGAGCCCCAGGAGCCGCCGCCCGAGCCGCCGCCCGCGGAGCCGAGGGACACGATCCGCATCCCGGAGCGGCGGCGGTAGGGTTGGCGCCCTGCGGCGGATGCCGGCGCGGGGCCCTCTCCCTGGCGCCTGAGGCGCCTGTCCCTCCCCCAAAACAGCCTGGGGGAGGGACCTCCTCGCTTCGCTCGTGATGGGCGAGACGCGGGAACGGCTCGTAGGGGCGAGGCATGCCTCGACCGCGCCGGCGCCGCGAGGGTGGTGGGGCGAAGCGCCGGGCCCGCCATCGCAGTCGCGCAGGCGGACTTTGTGCCGTTGTAGCCTCCGGTTTCAACCGGGGGAACGGCGGTGGCCCCGCGTCGGTACCCCACCGACCGGCACGTGCGTGAGGGATGCGCGCCCGGAGGGCCGGGACGGCGCCGCCACAGGGGTATCGTGGCGGCGGTGGCCCGGCGCGGTTGGGCAGCGTTGTTTGCTGCCTTACCGCGCGCGCAGCCCGGCCCGGAGCGCAGCGGAGGGACACGCCCAAACACGCAGTTCAGCAGTTCGCAGTTGAACGACCAGTCGTTGGACGATGACGAGCGGCAATCGCAGGCAGTGGATGGCGGTCGCGGGTGTCGTGGCGCTGCTCGCGCTCCTGGTGGGGGCGGGGTGGCTGATGCGCGGCCGCTTCCTGCCGGTGGACGTGGGGAGCCCCGCGCCCGAGGTGCTCGCCGCCGACTCGGCCGGGCGGCCCGTGCGCCTCTCCGACCTGCGCGGGCAGGTGGTGCTGCTCAACGTGTGGGCCACCTGGTGCGTGCCCTGCCAGGTGGAGATGCCCTCGATGGAGCGCCTCTACCGGCAGCTGAAGCCCGAGGGCCTGCGTGTCGTGGCGGTGAGCATCGACGCGGCGCCGGGGCAGCTGGGGGCGATGGGGTACGCCGGGGGCGACCCCTGGGCGTTCGCGCGCGAGCTGGGGCTCACCTTCGACGTCTGGCGCCAGAGCTCGGCCCAGGTGCAGCGCGACTACCGCGCCACGGGGGTGCCCGAGAGCTACCTGATCGGGCGCGACGGACGAATCGCGAAGAAGGTGGTCGGCGCCACGGAGTGGGACGACTCCACCCGCGTGGCGCTCATCCGGCGGCTGCTGAAGGAGTGACGGTGTGCGGCTCTCGCTGCGCGGGATGACGGAGAACTGGAGGCTGAAGCTGGCGGCGCTGGCGCTGGCCCTGCTGCTGTGGGCGGTGGTGACGGCCGAGCAGCCTTCGTCGCAGTGGATCCCCGTGCGGGTGGAGCCGGTGCTGGAGGACCCCGCCTACGTGCTGACCGGCGGCGCCGACCCGGCCGAGGTGCGGGTGCGCTTCACCGGCCCCGGGCGCGAGCTGTGGCAGCTGGCGGTGGACCCTCCCACCCTGGTGCTGCGCCTGCGCGAGGTGGGCAGCGCCCGCAGCTTCACGGTGGACCCCTCGATGGTGCGCACGCGCGAGCGGCTGGAGGTGGAGGCGCGCGACGTGCGCCCGGCGGTGGTGCGCGTGCACCTGCAGCGGCTGGCGAGCAGGGTGGTGCCCGTGCGCGCGCGCATCGGCGCCCGCTCGCTGCGGCGCTGGGTGCTCTCCGACAGCGTCCGCGTCTCGCCCTCCACCGTGCGCGTGATGGGGCCCGAGGACGTGCTGGCCCGGATCGAGGCGGTCGAGACGCGCTCCTTCGAGATCGTCCCCGGCGACGACGACAGCACCTTCGCCAACCCGGTGCGCCTGGACGTGGAGGGCCTGGGCGAGGGCGTCTCCCTCTCCGCGCCCGAGGTGCGGGTGAGCGGGGGCGTGGACCGCAGGGAGGACCTGGCCTTCCCCGGGGTGGCGGTGTGGACGCCGGAGGGGATGCGCTCGGCGCCCGTGCAGGTGGAGGTGCACGCGCAGGGCGGCCGGCGCGCGCTGGCCGGCGTCACCGCGGCGGCCCTGCGGGCCGTGGTCCCGCGCGACTCCCTCCCCGCGGCGCTGCCGGCGGCGGGCGTGGAGGCGCCGGTGGTGGTCGAGGGACTCCCGCCGGGGGTGGCGGCCAGAACGGTGCCGCTGCGCGTGCGCGTGGCGCCCGCCGCGCCGCCGGCCCCGCCCGGCGCGCCGAGGCTGCCGTGACGGGGCGCGCTCCGCTGGTGCTGGGGATCGAGACGTCGTGCGACGAGACTTCGGCGGCGGTGCTGCGGGGCGACGGCGAGCTGCTGGGGCACGTGATCTTCACGCAGGACGTCCACCGGCTCTACGGCGGCGTGGTCCCCGAGATCGCCTCCCGCGCGCACCTGAAGACGCTGGACGACGTGGTGGACGGGGCGCTGCGCGAGGCGGGGGTGGCGCTCGGCGACGTGGACGTCTTCGGCGTCACCGCGGGGCCGGGGCTGATCGGCGCGCTGCTGGTCGGGGTCGCCTGGGCGAAGGCGGCGGCGTGGGCGGAGGGGCGGCCCGTGGTGGGCGTGCACCACATGGAGGCGCACCTCTTCGCCACGGAGCTGGAGCACCCGGGTGCGCGCCCGCCTTTCGTGGCGCTGCTGGTCTCCGGCGGCCACACGCTGCTCCTCTGGGTGCCCGCCTGGGGCGAGTACCACCTGCTGGGAGCCACGAGGGACGATGCGGCGGGGGAGGCGTTCGACAAGGCGGCCAGGATCCTGGGGCTGCCGTACCCCGGCGGCCCGTCGATCCAGCGCGCGGCGGAAGCCGGCGACCCGAAGCGGCACCGGCTCCCCCGTCCACTGCTGGGCCGGGGCGAGAAGCCGGGCGAGCCCGAGTTCTACGACATGAGCTTCAGCGGGCTCAAGAACGCGGTGCGGCTGCTGGTGCGCGAGCTGGAGGCCGCCGGGCGGCTGGAGGCGGAGCTGCCGCACGTGGCGGCGTCGTTCCAGGCGGCGGTGGTGGACGTGCTGGCGGGGAAGACGATGCGCGCGGTGGAGGAGACCGGCTGCCGGCGCGTGGTGCTGGGCGGCGGCGTCGCCAACAGCCGCGCCCTGCGCGACGAGCTGCGGCGGAGGCTCGGGGACGGCGGCGAGCTGTACGCGCCCAGCCCGCGCCTCTCCACCGACAACGCCGCCATGATCGCCCGCGCCGCCCTCTTCCGCTGGGAGCGCGGCGAGGTCTCGGGCCTGGACCTCAACGCCCGCGCCGACCTGCCGTTCCCCGGGCTGGTGGACGAGCGGATCGGCGTCCGGCGCTAGGCCCTCACCCGGCGCCGCTACCGCGTCGCCACCCTCTCCCGACTTCGGGAGAGGGTACTTTACGGCTCGGTGCGGCCCGGCGGCGTTGCGCCGAAGCCCGGTGCCGCGACCGAATTAGCTCCCTCTCCCGCGCAGCGGGGGAGGGCGGGGGGAGGGGGCATTCCGCGGCGTGCACCGACGTCCGGGGGCGCGGGCGGATCCTTGCGTGGGAGTCCGCGCAGGCGGACTTCGCGCCGTTGTTGCCGCGCTTTCAATCGCCCTGGCCCGCCCTGGCACGCCCGTCGCGTCAGGCGTGCAGGTTCGCGCAGTCGAGGCTGGCAAACACCGAGACCCAAGATCGTCCGGTTTGATCACGCTCCTCCACGTCTCGGACCTGCACTTCGGGCCGCCCTACGTCGAGCACGTCGGCGAGGCGCTGCAGGAGTTCGCGGTGCGGCTGGCGCCTACGGCCATCGTGGCCTCGGGCGATTTCACGCAGCGCGCGAAGCCCGAGCAGTACGCCGCCGCCCGCGCCTTCCTGGACCGGCTGCCGAAGCTGCCCACGCTGGTGACGCCCGGCAACCACGACGTGCCGCTCTACCGCGTCTTCGAGCGGCTGTTCGACCCGTACCGGTACTACCGGCAGTACATCAGCGAAGAGCTGGACTCGGTGATGCGCATCCCGGGCGCGGTGATCGTGTCGATCAACAGCACGGCGCCGCGCAGGGCCGTCACCAACGGGCGCATCCACCGCTGGCAGCTCGACTTCGTGCGCGAGGCGCTGCAGGGGGTGCCGGAAAACGACTACCGCATCGTGGTGGCGCACCACCACTTCGCCCCGCCGCCCGACTGGGAGGGGGGCGACGTGATGCCCAAGGCCAAGCGCGCGCTCGACGCCTTCACCCGCATGAAGGTGGACATGATCATGGGCGGGCACCTGCACCGCGCCTACATCGGCAACTCGCTCGACGTGTACGCGGGGATGGACCGCGAGCACGGCATCGTGATCGTGCAGAGCGGCACGTCCACCTCGCGCCGCGGGCGCGCGCGCGAGGCCGAGAAGAACTCGCTCAACGTGCTGCGGCTGGACGAGCGCACCATCCGGGTGACGCACTACATGTACTTCGAAGACGCGAAGGACTTCGTCCCCGTGAGCCGGCACCTCTTCTTCCGGCGGGGCCGGCCGCCGCTGGACGCCGAGGGGCAGGCGCAGGTGGAGGCCATCTTCCTGGACGACCGCAAGGAGCCCCGCCCATGAACGGCGAAGCAGGCGGGCGCCGCCCCCCGCTCCGGCTGGTGCTGGCCGCCGCGGGCGCGCTGCTCACGGCCGGGGCGCTCACGCTCTACGTCCGCCGCGCCCTCTCCGCGCGCTCCCACGCTTCGTCCGTGAAGCCGCCCACCGCCGGGCGGCCGCTCGCCCTGGTGCGCGGCGAGCTGGCCGCGGCCGGCGCGGCGGGGGAGGAGTAGGCCCATGGCGCGCTCCCGGGCGGTGCGGACGGCCTCGTGGGCCGTGGGCGGGCTGGCGCTCGGCGCGGGGCTGGCGTTCCTGGCGCTGAACCTGGTGGCGCGTACCAGCTCCGGGCGCGAGTGGGTGCTGCAGCAGACGCTCACCGCGCTGGGGAAGGGCCTCCCCAACGGGAAGCTCCTGATCGACCGCATCGACGGCAACCTCTTCGAGGGCGCGAAGATCTACGGGCTCCGCCTCCAGGACACGCGGGGACGACCCTTCATCGTCGCCGACAGCGCCTTCGCCGAGTACGACGTCAGCACGCTGCTGTCGCCGCGCATCGTCATCAACCGGCTCACGCTGTACGACCCGGAGATCTACGTCTTCAAGTTCCCGGGCGACTCGCTCTGGAACTACCAGGCGATCTTCGCCGACACCACGCCGAAGGACACCACGCGCCGCGGCCCCGAGCGCGTGACCATGATGGGGTACGTGAAGGTGGTGAACGGCCTGGTGCGCATGGAGACGCCGTTCCGCACCGACAGCACACTCCCGGCGGCCCGCCAGCGGCGCCTGCTGCGCGAGGCGCTCGCCGACACCTCGCCGGTGGTGGTGCGGCAGCTCCCGAACAACGGCGGCTACGTGCGCACCGTCGAGGTCCGCCAGCTGCAGGGGGTGCTGCACGACGTGCGCTTCTCGCCGGGGAGCAGGACGGGGTCGCGCTTCCACGTCGACACGCTGCGCGGCAACGTGCACTTCTACCGCAAGCCGGTCGAGATCCGGCACCTGCGGGGGACGCTGGCGCTCTTCCCCGACCACCTGGAGTTCGACATCCCGGCGGCGCGGCTGCCCACCTCGCGGCTCGCCACCTCGGGGGTGGTGCGCTTCGGCGACTTCCCGCGCTGGTTCGACCCCGCCGAGGCGCCGATGTACGACGTGGCGCTGCGCGGCGACTCGCTGGCGTTCGGCGACTTCCAGTGGCTCTACCGCGGCTTCCCGCCCGACCTGCGCGGCTCGCTGTCGCTGCTGGTGGAGTCGCGCCCCGAAGGCGTCATGATCACCGCCCGCAACGCGAGCCTGCGCGCGCCCGGGACGCGCATCGCCGGCAGCTTCGGGATGATCCTGGGCGATACGCTGCGCTTCGTGGACATGAACGTGCGCGCCCAGCCGATCCGCGTGTCGCTGATCGAGCGGATGCTCCCCGACGGCCTCCCCGTGCGCGGCCTGGTGCTGGGCGGCGCCGAGATCCGCGGCGACAACGCCCGCCCCGAGCGCGCCGACCCCACGCCGGAGACATAATCCAAACATCCAAACTTCAACAGATTTGGATCACGCAGAGTCAGCAGAGTCAACAGAGAACAACGAGGGGTTCTCTGCTAACTCTGCTGACTCTGCGTGAGGCCTGCTGTTTTTGTCTCACAGAGGACACGGAGGACACAGAGAACTGCATCCGACCCGCTGTTCCTCCGTGCCCTCTGTGTCCTCTGTGAGAGTCTCGTTGTGTCTGGAGAACTCATCCAAAAGAAAACAGCGGATGCCGGGGACCCGGCATCCGCTGGCGATCGATGTGCAGGCTTCGAATCAGGCCATGGCCGCGGCCATCCCGGCCGGCTCGGCGGGGCCGATCAGGCGCTGCACCAGGTCGCGGATCCGGCGCAGGTCGCACGGCTTGGCGATGTGCCCGGCGAAGCCCTCCCGCAGCGCGCGCGTCTCCGACCACTCCAGCACGTCGGCCGAGAGCGCCACCACCGGGATGGCGCGGGTGTCGTCGTCCGCGGCCAGGAGCCGGAACGCCGACGCCCCGTCCAGGCGCGGCATGCGCAGGTCCATCAGGATCAGCGAGGGCTGCCTGGACCGCGCCGTCTCGTAGCCTTCCCGTCCGTCGTGCGCGTGGAGGACCGCGTACCCGGAATGCTCCAGGTACAGACCACAGAGTACATGCTGGTCGGGGTCGTCGTCCACGATGAGCACGGTCTTCGACGCCATGGCGTGTGCTCCGCGTGGGCGCCCGGCGATTCCGGACGCCTGTGGACCTGGCCCGCGTTGGGTGGGGGATAGCAAGCTAAAGTGCAAACAGACGTGATGCAACAGTCTTGTTGGCCGCATCTGCTCTGCTACGCCCTGTGTCCAGGCGCAACTGCGACGCCCGCCGAGAGATAGCCGCGCTCCGGCCCAGCTTCATAACGATGCGGCCGCCGCGATCGCCAGGTACAGGGGAAACGTTTACGGGAGACAGCCGGCGATCTTCCGCAGTGCCGCGTCCTCCGCCGCGTAGTCGGGCTGCGCCGCGCCGCCGTCCGGCGGGTGCGCGCGCTCCCAGGCGATGGTGCGCCGGAGCGCTTCGCCGCGCGGGACGGCCTCGGCCCAGCCCAGCTCCGCGCGGATCCGCGACGAGTCGGTGGCCAGGTGGTGCCGCCAGTCGAAGTCATCCGGCGCCAGGTGCGCGGGGAGGCGGCCGCGGGGTACGGCCACGACCATCCCCTCCCACCCCGCCACGCGGCCGATGGCGCGCACCCACTCCGCCTCGGTGAGCGCGTCCGGCTCGCCCACGTTGTAGACGCGGCCGGCGGAGCGCGCGTCCGTCACCGCCAGCGCCACCGCCGCGGCCACGTCTTCCACGTAGCCGCGCGTCCAGCGCCAGGCCGCGTGCCCCTCCTCCAGCAGGATGGCGGGCCTGCCGTCGTCCATGCGCCGCAGGTACTCGCGCACCCGGCGGAACTGGTCGCGCGGGCCGTAGACGCACGGCAGGCGCAGCACCGTGCCGGGCAGCTCCGGGTCGCCCAGGACCACGCGCTCCACCGGGATCTTGTCGTAGTCGTACGTCCAGTGCTCCGGCCCCGGCGCGTCCGCCCGGTAGGGGTGGAGCACCTCCCGCAGCGGCGCGTCCTCCGCCAGCGGAACCGGGCCGGGCTCGCCGGGGCTCACGCGGCGCAGCCGGTCGTAGGCGAGGTACACGTCGCCGCTGCCGGCCGCCACCACCCGCTCGGCCACGCCCCGGAACGTCCGCAGCAGCTCCCGCGCGTCGCGCTCCGTGTACGGCACCATGTCGAGCACCACCCGCGGGCGCAGGCGGCGCAGCGCGGCGGCGAACGAAGCCAGCCGGGCCCGGTCGCCCCGCACCTCCTCCACGCCCTCCGGCAGCTCCGCCTCCGTCCGGCCGCGGTGGAAGACGGCGACCTCGTGCCCCGCCTCCACCAGCCGCCGCACCACCCACGGCCCGACGAAGCGCGTGCCGCCGATGACCAGGACGCGCACGCTGCGGGCTACTCGGGAGTGGCGCGCCGCCGCGGCCGTCCTCCCTTCCTGCCGTTCTCGCGCGAGGCGCGCGCCTTGGCCGCGCTGGTCCGCGAGCCCAGGTACTTCGGCGCCCACGCGTCGAGCCCGATCGCGTGCGCGATCAGCCCGGGGACGTCGATGTGCACGTCCGGCTCCTCCCAGTGCAGCGCGCGCCCCCCCGAGGCCACGCGGACGCCGGCCAGGACGCCGGGCGCCAGGTGCGCGAGGTCCGGCTCCAGCTCCGGCGGGAACGCGAACGTGCAGCGGTTGCGCAGCTCGACCGTCACCAGGCGCGAATCGGGATCGTAGCGGGCCGCGACGGCGCGCGGCTCGGTGGCGTCCGCGCGCCGGGCCCGGCGGGTCGCGGCGTCGACCTGGGCCAGGATCTCGGCCTCGGAGAGCCGTTCAGCCATGGATCACCTTCCACTTGATCAGCAGGTAGATCTTGTGCTCTTCGACGATGCGCACGGCCTCGACGATGTGCTGGGGCCGCATCCCCCGGACCTCGCGAACCGCGATCGGACGCAGGTTCACCACGATTTCCTCTTCGTCTCCTCCGTACAGCACGTGGACGTGCGGCGGAGGGTGGTCGCGCGTGTGGATGACGACGGCGTACCCGTCCATCCGAAGTACGGTGCTCATCAGAATAAACCTATCGCTGGGTTTCGTCAAGGGCGGGGAAAAGAGATCGCCACGACCTCGTGCGGGACGTCCATTTTACGCGGATGGAAATGTGTCGGCAAGTACCGGTATTTTCCGGCATCAAGATGTACCTATGGAGAAAACCAGAGGGGTAGACATCGGACGGGATGTCTCGTTAGGAGTCGAACAATACCTGAAAATCCTCGGTCCAGTTTAGTTGGAACGACGAAGCCCGGCCGGGGCATCCCGGCCGGGCTTCGCTGTGATTCCTCCGACGCCGCGCGCCGCCGCTCAGCGCATCACCACCGGGGGCGGCGGGGCGGCGTGCGCCGGGGCGGGGGCCTCGGCGCGCGCCTCGGGGGCCGGGCGGCTCGCCTCGGCGCCGCCGCGGTCTTCCGCGATGGCCGGCGCGATCACCAGCGAGACGATCGACATCAGCTTGATCAGGATGTTCATCGACGGGCCCGAGGTGTCCTTGAAGGGGTCGCCCACGGTGTCGCCCGTGACCGCCGCCTTGTGCGGGTCCGAGCCCTTGAAGAAGCGCTGCCCCTCGATGTCGACCCCCTTCTCGAAGCTCTTCTTGGCGTTGTCCCACGCCCCGCCCGCGTTGGACTGGAACATCGCCATCAGCACCCCCGACACCGTCACGCCCGCCAGCATCCCGCCCAGCACCTCGGGGCCCATCAGGAAGCCCACCACCACCGGCGCCAGCAGGGCGATGGCGCCCGGCGGCACCATCTCGCGGATCGCCGCCTGCGTCGAGATCGCCACGCAGCGCTCGTACTCGGGCTTCCCCGTCCCCTCCAGGATCCCGGGGATCTCGCGGAACTGGCGGCGGACCTCCTGCACCATGCTCATCGCCGCGCGCCCCACCGCGCTGATGGCGAGAGAGGAGAAGATGAAGGGGATCATCGCCCCCACGAACAGCCCGCCCAGCACCCGCGCGTTGGAGATGTCGATGCTGTCGATCTGCGCCGTGCCCATGAACGCGGCGAAGAGCGCCAGAGCCGTGAGCGCCGCGCTGGCGATGGCGAAGCCCTTCCCCGTGGCCGCCGTGGTGTTGCCCACCGCGTCCAGCACGTCGGTGCGCTCGCGCACCTCCTTGGGCAGGTGGCTCATCTCCGCGATCCCGCCCGCGTTGTCGGCGATGGGCCCGAAGGCGTCGATGGCCAGCTGCATGGCCGTGGTCGCCATCATCCCGGCCGCCGCGATCGCCACCCCGTAGAGCCCCGCCACCTCGTAGCTGCCGATGATCCCCGCCGCCAGCACCAGGATCGGCAGCATGGTCGACTCCATCCCCACCGACAGCCCGCCGATCACGTTGGTGGCGTGGCCGGTGGAGGAGCCCCGCACGATGGAGTTCACCGGGCGCCGCCCGATGGCCGTGTAGTACTCGGTGATCAGGCTCATCAGCGCGCCCACCACCAGGCCGATGAACACAGCCAGGAACACCCCGTTGGGGGTGAAGCGCGCGCTGTCGGCGCGCGTCATGGTGAGCACGTTCACGTCGCGGAAGAGCCACTGGATCAGCGCGAACGAGGCCACCGCGGTCAGCAGGATCGACGCCCAGTTGCCGATGTTGAGCGAGCGCTGCACGTCGCCGCCCTCCTTCACCCGCACCAGGAAGATCCCCACCAGCGAGAAGACGATCCCCAGGCCGGCAATCAGCATCGGCAGCAGGATCGGGGTGAGCCCGCCCAGCGGGTCGCCCGGGGCGAGCACCTCGCGCCCCAGCACCATCGACGCCAGGATGGTGGCCACGTAGCTGCCGAAGAGGTCGGCGCCCATCCCCGCCACGTCGCCCACGTTGTCGCCCACGTTGTCGGCGATGGTGGCCGGGTTGCGCGGGTCGTCCTCGGGGATGCCGGCCTCCACCTTCCCCACCAGGTCGGCGCCCACGTCGGCCGCCTTGGTGTAGATGCCGCCGCCCACGCGGGCGAAGAGCGCGATGCTCTCGGCGCCCAGGCTGAAGCCGGTGAGCACCTCCAGGGCCCGCGCCATCTCGACCCCGTTCGGGTCGCCGCCGTCCACGAACACCGTGTAGAAGACGATGAAGAGCGAGCCGAGCCCCAGCACCGCCAGGCCGGCCACGCCCATCCCCATCACCGAGCCCCCGGCGAAGGAGACGTCGAGCGCGCGCGAGAGGCTGGTGCGGGCCGCGTGGGCCGTGCGCACGTTGGCCTTGGTGGCGATGCGCATGCCGATGAAGCCCGCCAGCACCGAGAAGAGCGCGCCCACCAGGAAGGCGGCCACGATCAGCGGGTGCGAGCGCTCGTCGCTCATCCCCAGCAGGAAGAGGAGGATGCTGGCGATCACCGCGAAGGCGGCCAGCACCCGGTACTCGGCCTTCAGGAAGGCCAGCGCGCCGTCGGCGATGTGGCCCGAGATCTCGCGCATGGTCTCGGTCCCCGGGTCCTGCCGGGTGACCCAGGCCGAGCGCCAGGCGGTGTAGGCCAGGGCCAGGAGCCCCAGCAGCGGGACCGCGTAAACGATTGGATTCATGCTCCGGTTTGCTTTATGTCGGTAGACTGCCCACTCCGGGCGCCGCCCCGTTCCTCGGAAGCGGAGCGCGCGGCCTCTCGCGCGAGCCGGAAGGGCCGCGCGCGCGGGGATTCTAACGTCCGGACGCCGGTCGCGAAACTCCGCGACCGGCGTCCGACCGACCGGCTGTTCCCCGGGAGCCCTCCGGGGCCTTCCCTGCGGGAGCGCCACCCTCCTCAGCGCGGAGGCCGGGGGTGCTCGTCCGAGTCGGTGTAGGTGGGCGCCGGGGGCTGCTGCTGCGCCGCGTGCGAGCTGTGCCCGGTGCGCTGCAGCACGCTGTGGCTGCGGCTGTAGAAGAAGTAGATCAGCAGCCCCAGCGCCATCCAGATGATGAGCCGCAGCCACGTGTCCTTCGGCAGCGAGTACATCATGTAGCCGCA
Organism: Longimicrobium sp.; assembly: GCA_036389795.1. Classification (NCBI taxonomy): domain Bacteria; kingdom Pseudomonadati; phylum Gemmatimonadota; class Longimicrobiia; order Longimicrobiales; family Longimicrobiaceae; genus Longimicrobium; species Longimicrobium sp. The sequence goes on along the minus strand of DASVWD010000164.1, from coordinate 11,997 downwards.
GATCAGGATCCCCAGGATCGGCACCAGCGGCACCAGGGGGGTGCGGAAGGGGCGTGGCCGCTCGGGCTCGTTGTAGCGCAGGTAGATGATGCCGCCGCACACGATCACGAACGCCAGCAGGGTGCCGATCGAGACCAGCTCGCCCAGGATGCCGATCGGGAAGAGCCCGGCGACGACGGCCGCCACCACGCCGGTGAGGATGGTGGTGATGTAGGGGGTGCGGAAGCGCGGGTGCACCTTGCCGAAGGCCGGCGGGAGCAGCCCGTCGCGCGCCATCGAGTAGAAGATGCGCGGCTGCCCCATGAGCATCACCAGCACCACCGAGGCCAGGCCGGCGATGGCGCCGATGTTGATGAAGTAGGTGAGCCACTTCAGCGCCGGGCCCGCCGCGTCGATGGCCACGAACACCGGGTGCGGCACGTTCAGCTCGGTGTACTTCACCATCCCCGTCATCACCAGCGCCATCAGGATGTAGAGCACCGTGCAGATGGCCAGCGACCCCAGCATGCCGATCGGCATGTCGCGCTGCGGGTTCTTGGCCTCCTGGGCGGCGGTAGACACCGCGTCGAAGCCGATGTAGGCGAAGAACACCACCGCCGCGCCGCGCACGATCCCGCTCCAGCCGAACTGGCCGAACTCGCCGGTGTTGGGCGGGATGAAGGGCGACCAGTTGGCGCTGTCCACGTACTGGAAGCCGAAGGCGATCACCAGTAGCACGATGGCCGTCTTCACGTAGACGATGATGTTGTTGAAGCGCGCCGACTCCTGGATGCCGATCACCAGCAGCGCGGTCATCAGCAGGATCAGGAAGATCGCCGGGATGTTGAGGAAGGCGCCGGTGCGGACGAAGTCGCCGTTCTCGTAGGCGAAGGGCGCGCTGCTGAGCGCGGCGGGGATCTTGATCCCCAGCTCGTTCATGAACGCCGTGAAGTACCCCGACCACCCCACGGCCACGGTGGAGGCGCCGAAGAGGTACTCCAGGATCAGGTCCCAGCCGATGATCCAGGCGATCAGCTCGCCGAGGGTGGCGTAGCCGTAGGTGTACGCGCTGCCGGCGATCGGGATCATGGCGGCGAACTCGGCGTAGCACAGCCCCGCGAAGAGGCAGCCGAGCCCCGCCACGATGAACGAGATGACGATGGCCGGCCCCGCGTACTGCGCCGCCGCGCTCCCCGTGAGCACGAAGATGCCGGCGCCGATGATGGCGCCGATGCCGAGCAGCACGAGGTTGGTGGCCGAGAGCGCGCGCTTGAGCGAGTGCTCGCCCTCGGAGAACGCGTCCGCGCGCAGCTCGTCGATGGACTTGCGGGCGAATAGGCTCATGGAGGCTCCTGGAAGGGTTATCGTCCGCCGTGGGGGAGGACGCGCGCCGCCCGGGGTGGGCGCGCCGCTGCGAGGTCCCGCGCGGGACCGGTCGAACGTCTGCTCGGTGCGATGAAGGCCGCCCGGGAGGCGGCGGGGGGCGGAGGGCGCTTCACGGCGTGGCCCGGCGGGTGGAATGGCCCGGCGCGCTCCGCGGCCCGTGGGGGAGCGCGGAGGCGATCAGGAAGGTGGGGAGCGCGCGCGTGCGCCGCATTCGTGCCGCCAGACGCCGGGGTTTTTCGTCCGCGAAACCGGGAAGGTCGTGAATCTTACGCGCGTGCGGACCTGCGTCAAGCACGCCGGGACGAGTCGGGGCGGGTGAACCCGCGGCAACGACGGCGAAAAGCCCACCTGCGTGGGCTCCTCCGGCGCGTGGAGGAGGGGCGGCGCGGGGTGGCGTGCTTCGCAAAAGGCGGGTGAACCCGCGGCAACAACGGCAGAAAGCCTCGCTGTCGGGTCCGGAGCGGAGGCCGGGTCCGGCGCGCGCGAGGCTTCAACCGACCCGGGACGGGCCCGCGCGCGGTGTCGACGATCGGCTGGGAGCCGGATCGCACTTTCGCACTCTCGCACTTTCGCACTCACGCACCGGGTTTTACGGCGCACCGATTGCGCTCCCGCCCCGCGGCGCGTAGCGTATTCGTTTTCCGCGCTCTTTCCGTCCGGTAAGCCCGATGGCCCTGAACGACCTCCTCGACGTTCCCGACTCGCGCTCGTTCACGCTCCGCCGCGTGCTCCAGCGCCTGCTCGCCGCGCGGCGGGTGGTGCTCACCACGCACGTGCACGCCGACGGCGACGGGGCCGGGTCCGAGGCGGCGGTGGCGGCGTGGCTGGAGGGGCGGGGGATCGAGTGCTCGATCGTGAACCCCACGCCCTTCCCGGAGGGGTTCCGCTTCCTCCTGCACCGCCACGACGCGGTGGCCGACCTGGGCACCCCCGAGGCCGAGGCGGCGCTGACCGAGGCCGACCTGTTCGTGGTGCTCGACACCAGCGAGCCCCCGCGCGTGGGCGAGCTGGCCGCGCGGCTCCCCCGCGAGCGCACCCTGGTGGTCGACCACCACCCCGCCGGGGCCGAGGTGCTGGGCGACACCGCCGTGCAGGACCCCTCCGCCAGCGCCACGGGCGAGATGGTCTACGACCTGATCGTCCTCTCGGGCGACGACGTGCCTTCCGCGGCGGCGCTGGGAGCGTACGTGGCCATCGTGAGCGACACGGGGAGCTTCCGCTTCAGCAACACCACGCCGCGCTCGCACGCGGTGGCGGCGCGGCTCCTGGCGCGGGGGATCGACCCCGAGTGGGTGTACCGGCGGCTCTTCGCCACGGCGCCGCTGCGGCGGCTGTCGCTCTTGCGCGAGGCGCTCGAGTCGCTGCGGGTGGACCCGGCGGTGGGGCTGGCCTGGATGGTGGTGACCGACCAGACCGCCCGGCGCCTGGAGGCCACCGGCGAGGACTTCGACGGGCTGATCGAGCACGCCCGCTCCATCGAGGGCACCGAGGTGGCGCTCCTCTTCCGCGAGACGGGCGACGGCAAGACCAAGGTCTCCTTCCGCTCCAACGGCCACGCCGACGTCAACCGCCTGGCGCGGCGCTTCGGCGGCGGCGGCCACGTGAAGGCCGCCGGCGCGCTCGTCGAGGGCCCCGCCGAGACGGTCGCCTCGCAGGTGATCCCCGCCGTCCGCGACGCGCTCAAGGGGCCTAATCCGCTCCCGCACTGACGCGCCGTCACGTGAGCGAAGCCAATGATCGGCCACCCGAAGCTAAGAGTTCTTGGCCGAGTGCGGAAAGCGTGATGCATGTGCTGGACGCGGAAATCACACGAGTTACCTCGGAACAGGAAAGGAGTGGGTGGACACTCTTTGCAATTATCGGTGCGACGGCTGCAGTATCTTGGTCTGCTCTCGGGTTTTGGGAGTCAGGCGGATTTGAAATTCAAGAGGTCGTTCGGTGGGGGCTACTTCTGCTGAGCATTCGGGAGCTTGCTTTCTCGTTGTTTGGTCGGAATAGCGACCCTTCTTGGCGTCCGCTCGGCCACAGATTTATAGCAGCACGGCACTTTAAAAGTCTCGGTACCTATGCGGCGGAAGCAGTCTTTCATGCGACTGCTTTTCTGGTATTGATCATCTTCGTGGTTCATCGGATACCCGTCTGGGGAACCGCTGCCGGTCTTATCTATTGGGCCGTATCGCTGCTCGGGGCCGTGGTTATCCTCATTGGTCCAAAGCTCGGAATCTTTGTTCCGTTGCGTTCTCCGAAATTCGAGACGGGTGCTTCAATCGGACGCTTTGTTCTTCTTCTTCTGCTTTGTATCTCCATTTTGGGCTTCGCATTCGCACTCCCGACTCTGCATCCCGGTACGCAACGGGCCGCTTTCCGGCTTGCAGTGCTCTTAGTTGCACTAACTGAGCTTGGCCGTCGCCTCGTAGCCCACAGCCGGTCGCCACGGTTTCTGGATACGTTGATCGAGATCCGCAAGGATCTTGCTTTCGGACGGATCACCCCGTCAGAGGCGATAGAGCAGATGGAGGCCGAGTTCACCGGTTCCACGCTCCGAGAAGTCCTCGAAGTAGCACTCAAGGAACTGAATGAAGCTTTAGGGCGGGTGGAGCAGCAGATGGCCGCTTTGGAATTAGCACTCACGCCGGTGCTTAACTCCGTTCTGAACTCCTATTCCCCGACAGCTCAACCGCAGAGAATCGAGATGACCAACCGTGCACAGGCGCTGTTAGAAGCACAGCAGCGGCTCACTGCACTTTCCGCTGAGTTGGATACAATTGTGAAACGTTTAACGAAGTCCACACAATGGCTGCTGATCGCACCTTCCGAAGTCAGAGATGAAGCGCGCCTCATTGTCTCCCAGCACGAGGGGTCAATCAACGGAATCAGGATGCGTATCAACCGTTTCGCTGAAACGGTTCATCAGGCGAAGCTTCTTGCTGAGCGACACTTAAATCCACCAGAAGCCCCGGAGCAGTGAGAAAGGAGGGGTTTGCCTGATTTGTGCTGCAGGGCAAGGCATATGAAGAGGGCCGCATCCGTCCCGGGATGCGGCCCTTCGCGCGTCTTCACTCGTCCCGCTTACCGGCGGTACGTGTGGCTCTTGGCGTAGCGGTAGGCGGTGTACGCCGCGATCAGGTGGCAGATCCACCCGAGCGTCCCGCCGGTGCCGATCCAGAGGCCGGGGGTGATGATCAGCCAGAAGAGCCCGCGCAGCCAGGTGCCGTTGTAGATCTGCCCCACGCCGGGTACGAGCAGGCTCAAGAGCGCCGCCAGACCGGGATCTCTCACGTTCGCCTCGCTTGTCAGGAAGTCGCCGGGTCCGGCCCTGCTCCGGACCGCCCGGCGCTCTTACGGGAGGCGCCGCCCGCGAGTTTCGCCGTCCCTGGAACGCGCGCGCCCCCGCGCCGGGGAGCGGCGCGGGGGCGGCGTTCGGCGCATCGCCGGCCGCGGGGCGGTCAGGAGTGCGCCAGGGGAGCGGGGCCGCGCACGGCTACCCCGGCCAGGTGCGCCGGGCCCGGGCGCGTCACCACCAGCGGGGCGAGCCGGCAGGGGTTCGCGGCCGAGCCGCACGCGGACGCCTCCCTCTCGTGCCCCCGGCCGTGCGCCAGCGCGGCGTCCAGGCCGGTGTACGCCAGCAGCGTCAGCACGAGCGCGACGAAGACGAGGCGAACGCGATTCGCTACGTGGTTCGACATATGTCCCTCAAGCGTTCCCAGGACTGCGGTGAGAGCCCCGGGGCGGTGGCCGCCCCCGAGGCGCGCCGGGCTGTCGCGCCCGGCGCCCTCCTTCCAGGCAGCCCGCATTCCACTCGCGCGGCGTCCGGTCCCCGGTCCCGCAACGCGTTGAACGGCATCGCCTTGTGCTCCAGGCGCCCCGGAGGGGAAGCGCTTGCGCTGGGGCGTGTGCGTCCCAGACCTGCCCCGAGTTGGGGAGCCGATGTCCCGCCGCCGCCCCGCGCCTCCCCCCGCAGGCGCAATCCGAGCGAACGGGCGGATCGTCGGCCCATCGCAGCGCGCGGGGGGCTGGCGCTTCTCACCGTCTCCCGCAGATTGGAGCGCCCAGTCTCCCGGCCCGCGCCGTCCCGCTCCTCACGACTCCGGCCCGTGACTCTTCCACCCGCAGCAGACGAAACCGCCGCCCCCGCCGCGCGCGAGGTGCTCACCGCCGCCGAGGAGCGCTTCGAGCGGGTGCGGCGCCGCGTCGGGTTCGTGGCGGCCCCGCTCGCCTTCGCCGTGCTCCTGCTGGCGCCGCTGGAGGGGCTCGAGCCCGAGGCGCACCGCCTGGCCGCGGTGATGGCGGCGGTGGTCATCCTCTGGATCACCGAGGCGCTCCCCATGCCCGCCACCGCGCTCTTGGGCGCGGCGGCGTGCGTGGCGCTGCGCGTGGCGCCGGCGAAGGAGGTGTTCGCGCCGTTCGCGGACCCGCTGATCTTCCTCTTCATCGGCTCGTTCATCATCGCCCGCGCCATCTTCCTGCACGGGCTCGACCGGCGGGTGGCGTTCGGGGTGCTCACGCTGCCGTGGATCGCGGGCCGGCCGTCGCGCGTGCTGCTGGCCTTCGGCGCGGTGACGGCCGCCCTCTCGGCCTGGATGTCGAACACCGCCACCACGGCCATGATGTTCGGGATCGGGATGTCGATCCTCGCGGTGATGATGCGCACGGGCGAGGAGGGGCGTCCGGCGATCGACCCCCGCTACGCCACCGGGCTGATGCTGATGACCTCGTTCGCGGCCTCCATCGGCGGGCTGGCGACGCCGGTGGGAACGCCGCCCAACGTGATCGGCATCGGGTTCATCCGCGAGCTGCTGCGCGAGGAGATCACCTTCTTCGAGTGGATGGCCGTCGGCGTGCCGGTGGTGGCCGTCCTCTTCGTCTGCCTCTACCTGTACCTGAACGCGCTGTCGCCGGCGGGGGTGAAGACGCTGGGCGCGGGGGCGGACCTCATCCGCGCCGAGCGGGCGGCGCTGGGGCCGTGGACGCGCGGGCAGAAGTCGGTGGCGCTGGCCTTCTGCGTGACGGCGGCGCTGTGGATCACGCCGGGGCTGGTGGCGCTCCTGGGCGGTGAGGGGAGCGGGCTCTACCGCGAGATGAGCGCGCGCGTCCCCGAGGCGGCGGCCGCGCTGCTGGGCGCGCTCCTCCTGTTCGTGCTCCCCGGCCGCCCGGGCGAGCGGGCGATCACCTGGGACGAGGCGGCGAAGATCGACTGGGGGGTGATCCTGCTCTACGGCGGCGGGTTCGCGCTGGGGGTGCTCTCCTTCCAGACGGGCCTCGCCGAGGCGGTGGGGCGCGGGCTCACCGGGCTCCTGCCGCTGCACGGCGAGTTCGGGCTGCTGGTGGCCTCGGTGCTGATCGCCGTCGTGGTCTCGGAGACCACCTCGAACACCGCGTCGGCCAACATGGTGGTGCCGGTGGTCATCTCCATCGCCACCGCCGCGGGCGTCGACCCCCTGGCTCCGGCGCTGGGGGCCACGATGGCCGCCAGCCTGGGGTTCATGCTCCCGGTGTCGACGCCGTGCAACGCCATCGTCTACGGCTCGGGGCACGTGCCGCTCATGCGGATGGTGCGCTACGGCCTCATCCTCGACGTGATCGGGATCGTGGTGATCGTGGCCGCCGTGTCGCTGCTGGCGCCGCTGCTGCGGTAGGTCGGCCCGGCCGGGGATGTCGGGCGGCTGGAAGCCGCGGCGACAACGGCGAGAAGCCTGCCTTCCCGGGCTGGTCCGGCGCGGGGGCGGGGTCCGGTGCGTGAGGTCGGATCCGATGGAATGAGTGGACCAGGCAGATGTCATCCCGAGGGGAGCGGTAGCGGCCCGAGGGATCTACCCGACGGTGCTGGAGGGTGGCGAGTCGATGAGGCGCCTGACGCTCTCCTGGTCATCCGTGGTTTACCGGATTGCATCAGGCCGCGTCACAGGCGGTGCATCTTCCGGAGGGTGACGATGGAGGGGAGGTTCGCGGGGAAGGTGGCGCTGGTGACCGGCGCCAGCTCCGGGATCGGACGGGCGGCGGCGCTGGCCTTCGCGCGCGAGGGGGCGGGCGTGGTGCTCGCCGCGCGGCGCGAGGAGCTGCTGCGGGGCGCGGCGGAGGAGATCCGCGGCGCGGGCGGCCGGGCGGAGCCGGTGCGCTGCGACGTGGCCGACGAGGCCCAGGTGGAGGCCGCGGTGCGCCGGGCGGTGGAGGCGTTCGGGCGGCTGGACTGCGCCTTCAACAACGCCGGCACGCACGGGCCGCTGCTGCCCGTGCACGAGCTGGAGCCGGCCGGGTGGGACGAGGCGATGGCGGTGAACCTGCGCGGTGTGTTCCTCTGCATGCGCGCCGAGGTGCGCGCGATGCTGGCCCAGGACCCGCCGGGCGGGGCGATCGTCAACACCTCGTCGCTGAACGGGCTGGGCGGCGTGGCCCGCGCCTCGGCGTACGCGGCGTCGAAGGCGGGGGTGCTGGCGCTCACCAAGTCGGCCGCGCAGGAGTACGGCCGCGCCGGGATCCGCGTCAACGCGCTGGTGGCGGGCGCCTTCGAGACGGAGATGCTGGCCGGCGCCGTCCTGGGGATGACGGGTGGCGACGCCGAGGCGGCGAAGGCGGTGCGGGCGCAGCAGGAGCAGTTCATCCCCGCCGGCCGCGTCGGCGACCCGCGCGAGGCGGCCGAGGCGGTGCTCTGGCTCTGCTCCGGCGCCGCCTCGTACGTCACCGGGCTCTCCATGGTGGTGGACGGCGGGATGGCGTCGGTCCTCCACTGAAAGTGCCCAGTGCCCAGTACCCAGGGTGGACGTGGAGACGCGTGGCACGGCCGGGCCTCAAGTGTGTACTGGGGGCATGCTTACGACTGCCGTCCTCTCCCCCGCCGAGCTCTCCGACCGCATCCGCGCCCGCGCGCGCGAGATGGGGTTCGACGCCGTGGGCATCGCGCCCGCGGAGCCGAGCGCGCACGGGACGGCGTACGCGCGCTGGGTGGGGGAGGGGATGCACGGGGAGATGGGCTACCTGGCGCGCGAGGACGCGGTGGCGAAGCGCGCCGACCCGGGGCTGCTCGTCCCCGGCGTGAAGTCGGCCGTGGTGGTGGCACTCGGCTACGCCCCGGCGGAGGAGGACGCCTCGACGGCGGGCGACCCGTCGCGGGCCGTCGTGGCCCGGTACGCGCGCAACCTCGACTACCACGACCTGATGAAGGAGCGGCTGATCGCCCTTCAGGAGTGGATCGGCGCGGAACTGACGCCGGTGGGCGGGCGGGCGTACGTGGACACGGGGGCGGTGCTGGAGCGCGAGCTGGCGAGCCGGGCGGGGCTCGGGTGGCACGGGAAGAACACCATGCTCATCCAGCCGCGGCGGGGGTCGTACTACTTCCTCGGCGTGGTGCTGCTGGACGTGGAGCTGGCGTACGACGAGCCGTTCGCGCGCGACCACTGCGGCACCTGCTCGGCGTGCCTGTCCGCCTGCCCCACGGGCGCGCTGCTGGGCCGCGACGAGGCCGGCGCGCCGCGGATGGACGCGCGGCGGTGCATCTCCTACCTCACCATCGAGCTCAAAGGCCCGATCCCGCGCGAGCTCCGCCCGCTGATCGGCAACCGCGTCTACGGCTGCGACATCTGCCAGGAAGTGTGCCCATTCAACCATAAATTCTCAACGCCAACGGCGGAGCCAGCTTTCGTGCCGCGGCTGGGCGTGGATGGCGTTGAGCTCACCGAAATGATGTCGCTGACGCAGGAGGAATTTTCCAGCCGGTTCCGCGGGTCGCCCGTGAAGCGGGCAAAGCGTCGCGGACTGCTGCGCAACGTCGCCGTCGCGCTGGGGAACTGGGGCTCGCCCGACGCGGTGCCGGCCCTTACCCGTGCGCTTGACGACCCGGAGGCGCTGGTCCGCGGGCATGCAGCCTGGGCGCTCGGCAGAATCGCTTCTGGCGCTGACTGTTCGGCCGAGGTGATTGCTTCGATCGGTTCGACCCTCGTGCGGCGACTGGTGAGTGAGGAGGATCCCTGGGTCCGCGAGGAGATCACGGGTGCGCTGTCGAGTTGACGCCCGACCGGCAATGGCTTGACTAGGTTGGGCGCGGCCGCCAGCGTGACCACCGCGGTTTTCTGGTTCGCGCGCTTCATCCCCGGGATCGGGTCGACGACGATCCAAACATCGAGTACCCAGTAGTCCAGCAGGATCTTCCGCTCCTCGGGTCCAGCGATATCCCACGTTTCCGCGAGATTGCGGGTCTCGTGGAGGATCGCTGATAGTGTCTCCCACGCATCTTCCCGCGAACTGGCCAGCTGTTCGGCCTCGGCCAAGCGTCTCTTCGCTGCCTTGAGATCCTGTTTGAGCGGCTCGATCTCACGCCGGAACTCCGACTCGTCCAAATCGGCATCGGCGGCCAAAGCGATGGCTCTCAGCATCTTATCGAGCCTCGTCTTGGTCGCCTGGACTTCCGCGCGGGCAGCCTCGATGGACTGCTCTGCAGCCGTTCGGAATTCCTCGCGCTCCAGAATGTACCCACGGATCTCCGCTTCGAAGTCCGCGGAAACCCTCTCCATGAGGATGATGTCACCGATGGCGGCCTCGAGTTCGTCGGCGACGATCGAGTACGCCTTGCACCCCTCGGCGTGGAAGAGTTGATACGCCTCGGGATTCAGCCGCTCCTTGGGGACGGGGTGCGTGTAGCTCCTCGCTTCATCCTGCGCTTTGCTCAGTCGGCTGCCGTTATACTCAAGCCCGCAGTGTGCGCAGATCGGTCGGAGCGGGTACCACCCGCGCACCTTGCGCTTCTTGTTGCGCGGGTTGGCATTACGCCGTTCGACCTCGGCTTCCACTTCGCGGAAAAGCTTTTCGTCGACCAGCGCGGGCCAGCGCGCTTTCACTCTTCTCCGTACCGGCCGGCCGTCCGGGCCAAGGTCCTTAAATTCGTTTTCACCGATCAGTGCGCAGTTGGTGAGAATGTTCCGAACGTGCCGGTGTCCTAGCGTGCCGCCGTGTCGGCCGCGGATACCGCGCTCGTAGATGGCCGCGCCGACGGCGTCATAGCTGGCGCCCGCGAGAAGCTGGTGAGCCGCGTACTCCCAGACACCCGCCAGCACAGGGTCCGGGACCAGGATCACACCGCCTGCTCCGCCCGTCGAGCTTCGCCATGGCGCAGGACCTTGTTGGCTCGCGTGTCGAAACGGAGCGTGCCGAACGGTGGAATGGCGTGCGGCCACCAGCCCTCGCGGGACGCGTTCCTGATTCCGCGCGAGACGTCCTTCGAGAGGTTCGTAGCGTAATTCGCTGCTTCGGTAGCGTGGATTGCGATGAGGACGTAGTCGATCGTCGGATTTCCGGTAAGCTCGATCGTAACGAACCGGAGTTGCCAGCCGCTCCTTTCCAGTTCCAGGTACATCAGCATGTACGCGTTCAGGTCTGGACGATTCTCCTCGTCGAGAATCCGTCCGAACCGGCTGGGTGCGTACATCTCGATGTATCCGATGCTGGACTTCGGACGCGGGTTCGCCTTGCAGAAGCTCACCATGTCCTGGAAGTCCGGACGCTCGAACGTCGTTCCGGTGTAGCTGTCCCCGGCGAGACCACGTGCGCGTGCATGTCGGCCAGCCCGGGCATCAGGTACCTGCTGGTGCCGTCGATGCGCTGCGCCCCGGCCGGCACCGCCACCTGCGACGTCGGCCCCACCGCGGTGATGCGCGTGCCCTGCACCACCACCGTCTGTGCCGGCAGCACGGTGTCGTGGTCCATGGGAACCACGTTCACGTTCGTGAACGCCACTGGCGTGCGTTGCGCCAGCAGACTGAGTGGACTGACGACCAAGACAAGTATCGCGAGCTTCCTCATGAAGTGATCTCCTGTTATCTGGCGCCGTTTGGCTACGGGGAGCGGGGGAACAGTCTGTCACGATGATGATATGCTCATGTTCATCGCGGTTGGTCCGGCCGTGAGAGAGTCGCTCCGCTCGGCCGATCGATTCCTCTTATGCGCTGGCGGAGCCGTGTTAGCGCACCGCTCATCACGGCCAGTTACGGACCCGGAAGAACTCTTGATTCTAATGTGGTCCGGCGTATCGAACACTTCAAGAAAAACTTTGGTGTATTGGAATGATCTTTCTGCTGTACGTTCAAGGTTCTGTGGCAGGCTACCAGTTGGCTGCTCCTCATCGAACCTGCGCCCGGCGCGCATACGCAACCGACTGGCCGCCCTGCTCCAATCCCGAGGCCGACCTGGCCCGCGGCAAGGGAAGTCGAGCCGCTGAAGGTGGAGGCGGTGCTGGAGTGCATCTCCCAGCCCGCGTTAGCTCCGGCGCTGGTCTGACCAGAGCCGCGCGCGGGGAGAGCAGGGCAATCCTTTTAGACTCCGTTCCGAACTCTGCGCATTTGGAATAGCCAATCAACCGACTCGCGATGCGAGCGGTGCGGCATGGATCGTCCGCACTCCCAATTGTTGATCGTCGAAGACGTCGTTCCCATCAGGAGCGCGACCTGAAGCTGAGTCAATCCGAGTTCGTGACGCAGGTGGTGGAGTCGCCAAGCGAACGAACCTTTCATACCACGTTTCCGAGCATTGTTCTGGTTCGCGAGAAACAGATTGGCATCACACAGAGGACACGGAGGACACGGAGAGAACTTCAATCTCTTCCGCTGTTCCTCTGTGTTCTCTGTGCCCTCTGTGTGAGACCTTTTC
>DASVWD010000163.1 GCA_036389795.1 Longimicrobium sp. | reverse complement strand
CCGAGTAGGCGATCAGGTGCGGCACGGGGGCGAGCGCCTCGTCCAGCTCGCGGTAGCGGCGGCGGATGCTGCCGCGGCTGTAGACGTAGAGCGGCGTGGCCCAGCGCGCCACCAGGTCGGGGATGGGGACGTCCTCGCAGTACAGCACGCCGTGGCGGCGCTCGAACGCCTCGCCGGGGCCCGTGGGCGGCGGCGGGCTGTCCTCGGCGGCGCTGCGCCAGGAAATGTCGGCGGGGCTCGTGGCCATTCGCGTCTCGGCTGTCGGGCGATTGGAGCAACGGAAGATAGGCGGCCCGCGTGAATCGTACCAGCGGGCAGGACACGCAATCCCCTGTGGTGGGCTGGATTCGGTCTATTTGCTCCAGCTCTACGTGTGACGTCATATTGGTGCATGCTCTTCTGAACCAGGAACGGTTTGCTACTACTGATGCCCTACAATGAACGAAAAGCGTGATGGCCAAATTGCACAACGTGACAGCCGAACTTACCTGGCCCTCGTCGGGATTACGGCGGCAGTCATCGGTCTAACACTAGGCGCGTTGCTCCAGCGCGGTGGGTGGTCTCCGGGTGCGCTCCAGCCAGTCCTGAATCAACTGATCACCCCCGCACTCATTGTGGCAGGTATCGGCGTGCTTCTTAAGGGTGTGTTTCAACACAGCCTCGATCGCGATATCGAGAGCTTCAAAACCCGCATACAAGCGGAGGTCGAGGTATACAATAATGTCTATCTAGGCCAGCTTCAGGGTCGTGAGCAGATCTTTCGAACTTTCTCTGAGACGATTTCCGATTTCCTCAGAGATGTCGGGCTGGAAGGCTGGGAAGGGTCTGAGAGCCAGGATCGCTTCTATCGGAGATGGTTTAAGTTTTACACCGACTTAGCCTTGGTTGCTCCGCAGAATGTCATGGAATCACTTGGAAATCTATCTGTTTACGTAACATCTGTAGCGAACGGGAGGCAGACGTATCTTTGGGATGATTTCGAGCCGTTGTATTCTGCTTTCATCAATGACATGCGCAATCACTTAGATCTACACACGGTTGATTTCTCCAGGCACCTGGCCGGGATTCCGTCTTCTCGGCGCCTCTCCGGTTGATTGGACGCGACGGTTTGCGAGGTGCCGCGCCTGAGTTGTTCCACCGCCTCGCGCGCATACACTCCATATCCGCGCAACCGCCGCGCGCATTGGAGTCGCGAGACTGGCGGTCGAGCAGTGCTGCGCCGGAACAGGTCGCACGAAACAGGACCGCCGCCCACCTTCACCGTGGGCGGCGGTTGGTGTCTGTCCGAAGGTGCCTTACAGCCCGAAGACCGCGCGCAGGTCCCAGGGGCCCGGGATCGGGGAGGGGGTGGCGGGCTCCAGGACCACCAGGCGGCTGTCGGCCCTGGCGAGGCGGCCCACCACGAACGGCACCGGCTCTTCCTTGGTCACCATCGTCGTCCTCTTCCTCCCGATGCGTCGGCTCTCGGCGCCCGGCCACCTGGGGCGCGCCAGCACGCCCAGGCGCCGCTGGGCGGCGCGGCGGGCGTGGAAGGGGCGCGTGGGGACCGGCGTCATGACGTACGGCTGGGGTCGCTCTGGGTGAGTAGTCCTTAGTCCTTAGTGCTTTAGTCCTTAGTGCTTAGTCCCTGGCTGCTTGCAGTTCAGCACTTCGCACTTCGCACTCGCACTTCGCACTGGTCAGTACTTGCGAATCACGCCGACCACGATCCCCTGGACCTGGACGCGCTCGGCCGGATAGACCATCGGCTGCATGGTGGGGTTGGCCGGCTGCAGCCGCACCCGGGGCCCCTCGCGGTAGAACTTCTTCACGGTGGCGCTCTCGCCGTCCACCAGCGCCACCACCATCTCGCCGTTCTCGGCCGTCTGGCGCGAGTTCACGATGATGTAGTCGCCGTCGCGGATCTGCTCGTCGATCATCGAGTCGCCCTTGACCCGGAGCACGTAGTTGTTGCCGCGGCGGACCATGTCGTGCGGGACGGTGATGGTCTCCTGCTCGGTGATCGCCTCCAGCGGGAGGCCGGCGGCAACCGTGCCCAGCAAGGGCAGCTCCAGGGCGGGGGCGTGCAGGTCGGCGCGCACCACCTCCAGCGAGCGGCTCTTGTTGTAGTTCTTCCGAAGAAAGCCCTTCTGCTCCAGATTTGTCAAATGCTCGTGCACGGTGGCGAGGGACGAGTAGTTGAACGCCTGGGCGATCTCCTCGTAGCTCGGCGAATAGCCGTAGCTGTCGACGAAGCTCTCGACGTAGTCCAGGATCTGCCGTTGCTTCTTCGTGAGCGCCATTGCGTCTCCGGTCGAGCTGCAGGGTTGTCTCCGAACAGGTGCCGAAGCGAATGTAACCGAAGGCTTACCGAAGCGCAAGAAGAAAGAGTCCAGGTTGAACGAGAGTCTCCTCGACCGCATCGTCGCAGTCAAGCGCAGCGAGGTGCAACTCCTTGCCCCGCAAGCCGATGACCTCGTCGCGCGCGCCCGGGACGCGGAGCCCGCGCGCGGCTTCGCGGCGGCGCTCCGCCACCCCGCCGAAGTGCGGCTCCTGGCCGAGGTGAAGCGCCGCTCGCCCTCGGCCGGCGACATCCGCCCGGGCGCCGACCCGGTGGAGGTGGCGCAGGCGTACCACGAGGGCGGGGCGGCGGCGCTCTCGGTGCTCACCGACCGCGAGTTCTTCGGGGGTGACCTGGAGGCGCTGGTGCGCGTCAGAAGCGCAGTTCCCCTTCCAGTGCTGCGCAAGGACTTCACGGTGGACCCGCTCCAGGTGTGGGAGGCGCGGGCCGCCGGGGCCGATGCCGTGCTCCTGATCGTGCGCATCCTCTCCGACGCCGAGCTCGCCGACCTGCTGGGGCTCGTGGGCGAGCTGGGGATGGACGCGCTGGTGGAGGTGCACGGTGGGGGCGAGCTGGAGCGCGCGCTGGCCGCCGGGGCGACCCTGGTGGGCGTCAACAACCGCGACCTGGGGACGTTCGTGACCGACCTGGGCGTCTCGCTGGGGCTGGCGCCGCGCGTGCCGCCGACGGTCACGCTGGTGGCCGAGAGCGGGATCCGCGCGGCGGCGGACGTGGACCGGCTGGGCGCGGCGGGGTTCGACGCCGTCCTCGTCGGCGAGTCGCTGATGCGGCAGGGCGACCTGCGCGCGGCGGCGGCGGCGCTGGCCGGGCGCCCGAAGCGCGCGGAGGCGCGGGCGGCATGAGCACCTGGCCGCCCGAGGTGAAGGTCTGCGGGCTCACGCGCCACCAGGACGCGGTGGTCGCCGTCGAGGCCGGGGCGGCGTTCCTGGGGACGATCCTGGCGCCCGGCTATCGGCGGACGGTGGCGCCGGAGGACGCCGCCGCTATCTTCCGGGGCCTTCCCGCCCGCAGGGTCGGCGTGTTCGTCGGCGGCGGCCGCGACGAGGTGCTGCGCGCCGCGGAGGCCGCCGGGGTGGACGTGCTCCAGCTGCACGGGGACGAGCCTCCCGAGCGGGCGGCGGAGCTGCGCGCGGCCGGGTTCACGGTGTGGAAGGCGGTGCGCCCGCGGGACGCGGAGGAGTTCGCGGAGGCGGTCGCGCGCTACGCCTCCGCGGTCGACGCGATCCTGGTGGACGGGTTCAACCCGACGGCGGCGGGGGGGACCGGAACCGCGTTTCCGTGGTATGAGGTCGCCTCCCGCCGGGCGGGTCTGCCGCACGGCGTGGCGCTGATCGCGGCCGGGGGGCTCCACCCCGGCAACGTGGCCGAGGCGGCGCGGGTGCTCAGGCCAGACGTGGTGGACGTGAGCTCGGGCGTCGAGAGCGCGCCGGGGGTGAAGGACGCGGAGGCGGTGCGCGGGTTCGTGGCGGCGGTGCGGGGGCTCGCCGCGCGGACCGGGTGAGGCGGATCGGCGTGGCTGGCCGGCTCCGGCGCCGCCGCGGGGGGCCCTCACCCGCCGCGTTGGAGCGGCAACCCTCTCCCAACTTCGGGAGAGGGTGAACATGACGGGGTCGGTGCGTAAGGGCTGGCTGTTCCCTGTACCCTGTCCCCTCGCTGTTCGCGTGAGGGATGCGCGCCCGGAGGGCCGGGACGCCGCCGCGACACGGGGTATCGTCGCGGCGGTGGCCCGGCGCGGTTGGGCACGGTCGTATCGTGCCCTACCGCGCGCGCAGCCCGGCCCGGAGCGCAGCGGAGGGAC
>DASVWD010000162.1 GCA_036389795.1 Longimicrobium sp. | reverse complement strand
GGCTCGGGGCTCGGTCATGCTTCCCTCGTGGGGGTGTGGATCTGCCGCAGCCAGCGCGCCAGGCTCACGGCCCGCGTGTTGGCGACGAACGCGTAGTCTTCCAGCGGCCGCCCGGGCTCGGCCCGGACGGGGACCCGCGCGGGGTCCACGAAGCGCTCCACCTCGGGCGCCGCCTCCAGCACGCCGCTCCAGTCGGCCCCGTAGCGCTGCAGGTGGGCCAGCAGCGGCCAGACGGACACCGGGCTCTTGGGCCGCCTCCGCACCGCCTCGGGGAGGCGGCCGCGCATCGCCTCGCGCGCCAGCGTCTTGTCCGGCAGCCAGGGAACCGGCGGAACGGCGAACACGAAATCTACCAGACGCAGGTCGAACAGTGGAAGTGCCGCGCGCACCGGCAGCCGCGTGGTCCCGGGGTCGTACACCGAGAAGACGTACGGCCAGTACGGCGACAGGAGCCGCTCGTGGCCCTCGGGGCGCTCCGGGTGCAGCGCCCGCGCCGTCTCGGCCGCCCGGAAGCGCGCCCACCGCTCGTGGAGCCCCACGCGCCGCGCGAAGTCGGGGCGGACCCACTCCGGCACCGCGGGCGCCCACTCGCCCCGCCCGCGCAGCCGCCTCCAGGCGGTGCGCGCCCCCACCGGCGGCGGCGCGTGCACCCGGCGCAGG
The DNA here is from genome assembly GCA_036389795.1 of Longimicrobium sp. Lineage (NCBI taxonomy): Bacteria > Pseudomonadati > Gemmatimonadota > Longimicrobiia > Longimicrobiales > Longimicrobiaceae > Longimicrobium > Longimicrobium sp. The sequence continues at coordinate 20,757 of DASVWD010000162.1, read as the reverse complement.
TACGCCCAGGCGTCGCGCGCGAAGCGGAGCGCCCGCCCCCGCGCCAGCACCCTGCGGAAGTGGCCGTGCGAGGGGTAGAAGAGCAGGTCGCCCCCCTCGCCGCCCAGCACCAGCCGCGCGTACCCGGCGACCTCCGCCACCTGGCTGCTGAAGACGATCCCCAGCGGGTTGTCGTACGGCTCCGGCGCGTGCATGCGGGGGAGGTCCCACCCGTCGTACGGCCGGTAGCCGTCCACCACGTGCGGGCGGTGGGGGATGCCGAGCCGCCCGGCCACCATCCCCGCGAGCTCCCCCTCCCGGTCGCCGGGGATCAGCGCCTCCGACACCGACGTGTGCGCCCGCAGGTCGAACGGGGCGCCGCGGGCCGAGAGCGCCGCGTGCGCCGACGCCGCCACCGAGGTCGAGTCCAGCCCGCCGCTCAGGAAGATCCCCGCCCGGTCGGTGCGCAGCCGGTCGGCCACGGCCCGGTCCAGGAGCGCCCGGTAGTGCTCCGCGTACTCTTCCGCGCGGCGGTAGCGCACCCGGCCGTCCAGCGGGAGGCTCCACCAGCGGCGGACCACCGGAGCGCCGCCCTCCTCCCAGGTCAGCGCGTGCCCGCCCGGGAGGCGCCGCACGGCCGCGAAGAAGGTGGTGTCGACCTCGTGGTTCATCCCCAGCAGGAGGAAGTCGCCCACCGCCTGCTCGTTCAGCTCGGCCGGCACCGCGGGGTGAGCGCGCACGGCGTCGAGCGTGTTCGACACCACCAGCGCGGGGCCCGCCTCGGCGTAGAACAGGGGCCGCACCCCCAGCGCGTCGCGGGCCGCGAAGAGGCGGCGGCGGGGCGCGTCCCACACCGCGAACGAGTAGTCGCCCAGCAGGCGCTCCGGGGCGCGCTCCCCCCACGCGGCGTACGCCAGGAGCGCCAGCTCGGCGTCGGGGGCCTCCTCCCGCGCGGGGAGCCCGGCGGCGCGGAGCGCGTCCACGAGCTCGCCGCGCGCGTCCAGCCGCACGTCGCCCACCAGCCAGCGCCCGCCCAGCTCCAGCGGCTGCCGCTCCGCTTGCGACTCCCGCTCCACCCGCAGCAGCGCGTGCCCCAGCCCCACGCGGCCGACCAGTGCCGTCTCCCGCGCGTCGGGCCCGCGGAAGGCCATCGCCTCCGTGAGCCGCGCCAGCACCCCGGGGTCCACCGGCGCGCCGTCGCGGTGCACGATCGCGACGAAGCCGCTCACGGCGGGGCGGGGAGGCGGCGGGGGGCGGGCGGGAGAGACGGCGGCCTCCGTCCGGCTCCACCGGCGGCCGCGCGGTCCGGCCGGGGCTTCAGGAGACGACCTCCACCAGCCGCCGCTCGCGCAGCTCGTCCAGGAGCCGCACCAGGTCCCGCCCGGCCGTCTCGGCGTCCACCTCGTACTCGGCGACCACCGCGTCGCGCAGCTCGGCCACCGTGCGCGGCTCGGCCAGGAGCGACCACACCAGGGCGCCGGCGCCGTCGAGCCCGTAGTAGACCTCGTCGGCAAGCCCCAGGATCACGGCCTCGCCCTCCACCTCGGTCGAGACCTGGCCCTCCGCGGCCCGCACCACCGTCCCGGGGGTGAGCTCCATCCCGCGCCCGGCGTCAGCCGCCCGCGTGGATCTCGGCGAGCGAGCGGCGCACCACCGACTCCAGCAGGTCGTGGATCGCCAGCAGCTCCTCGGGCGGCGTGGGCGCCAGCACCGAGTCGGGGACGCTGCGCATGTACTCGCGGTAGGCGGAGACGGCCTGCCCCCACTGCTGCCCCTCGGGGTAGGGGCCGCCCTCGCACCCGCCCGGGTGGTCCAGGAGCCCGTCGAGCGCCCCGGCAAGGTCGCGCGCATGGTCGCCGCCGCCCAGGGCGCCCGCCACCGCGCCCGCGTCGCCGCGGCCGCGCAGGAGCGCGTCCACGCGCCCGGCGCCGGGGGTGCGGGGGCCGGCCGCCGCCACGCTGTCGGCCCACGCCCGCTCGGCGGTGCGCACCGCGCACGCCGCCCGGTCGTTGCGGAACGAGAAGCGGTCGGCCGAGCGCGCCAGCAGCTCGTTCTCGAAGCGGGCGCCGGGGCCCAGGAAGCTCCCCCCCACGCCCCCTGGCGGGGGCGCGATGGGGACGTCGGTCTGGTTCCCGGTCTGCGCCCCCGCGGGGAGGGCGGCCAGGAGCGCGGCCAGCGCGGCGAGCGGGGCGAGTCGGCGCATCGGTCTCTTCGGCGAAAGGGACTTCGTCGTCATCAAGTCACCAGCGGGTCAGCGGAACGGGAGCGGGACCGCCAGGCCGTACGCCACCGAGGCGATGAAGCGCGGGCCGTCGCCGGCGGTCTCGGTGAGGTCGGCGGCGCCCAGGTTGATCACCAGCGGCACGTGGCGCAGCGGCGCAATGGAGACGGCGGCGAACAGGTCCTGCCCGTTCCAGTCGCCCACCAGCGACACCTGCTCCAGCACCTGCAGCCCCAGCGCGCCGAAGACGTTCACCGTCTCCTCGTCGGCGAAGACGTCGTCCTCGCTGCGGAAGCGGCCGTTGCCCACGCCGAGCGTGGCGGCCAGCGCGCTGAAGGGGTCGCCGGGGTCGGCCAGGCGGAAGACGTGCGTGCCCACCGCGTAGGCGCTGCGCCCCGCGTCGCTGCCGCCCCACGAGGCCAGGTTCTCGACTCCCACCGCCACGCCGGTCCAGGGGCCCACCGCGCGGTGCAGCTTGAGGCCCACGCCGCCGGTCTCGAACGGCCCGCCGCCGCGGATGGTGGAGTACGAGCTGAGCGTGAGCTCCAGCCCCGCGTAGCGGTTGCGGTCGCCCAGGCCCAGGCCCGCCGTCACCGCCGCGTCGTCCTGGTCGGTGAAGCGGGTGCGCCCCTGGTACCCCACCGACACGTACGCCTGCCCGAAGTCCACCCCGAAGGCCGTGGGCGAGCTGATGCTGGCCGCCGGCAGCGCCACGATGCGCTCGACCGGCGTGTCGAGCCTGAGGCGCTCGCGCCACTCTTGGGCCGAGAGCCGCGGGGCGGGCGGCGGCGGGGGCGGCTCCGGCGGCGGAGGCGGGGCCACCGGCTGCTGCTCGATCTGGCGCGGCTCCGCGTCGCGCGGGGGCGGCGGCTGCATCTGGGCCACGGGCGGCTCGCCGGGGATCGCGCACTCGTGCCCGGGGACGGCGCCCGCGTCGGGCTCGCCGCGCCGCCGCACGTAGTAGCGCCCGCTCCCCGCCAGCCGCGCGTCCACCACGCGGCAGTCGCGGACCACCACGTAGTCGTCCTCGCACCCGGCGCAGGCCCGGGGGAAGTACAGGTAGGCCAGGTCTCCCTCGCGGCGCACCCGGCTGGGCTGGCCGAGCACCTCGAACACCTGGGCGGGCGTCATCCCCTCGGCCACGGCGCGCACACGCTTGTTGCGCCGGGGCTCCTGCTGCGCGTGGGCGGCGGCGTGGACGAGCAGGACGAGCGCGGCCAGCGGTACCAGCGTACGGAATCGCGGGTGCATGGCAGGGCCTCCGCGCGCTCGGCGCGGTGTTGGAGGGGGTGGAGCAGAGTCTAGCGGGAGTCCGGCGGATGGGACGAATGAGCTGCGGCGCGGGGGCCGGGTTGCGCGGAATATGCGGCTTCGTGCGCGTTTGCACAAGGTTCGGATCTTTCGCTGGACAGCCCGCCCGCCGCCCCGTACCTTTGCCGCCCGGCTCCGCGCTTCGGCCCGTTCATCTTCCCACCTCCTAGGCCTCCATGCGACGACTCTTCCTCCTCGCCCTGCTGGCGACGTCCGCCTTTCCCGCCCGCGCGCCCGCCCAGGCCGACTCGGCTTCGGCCTCGCTGCGCCCGGGCGACCTGATCCGGCTGGCGGTGTGGCGTCAGCCCGACTTCTCGGGCGAGTTCGCGGTGGGCCCCGAGGGCACCGTGCAGCACCCGCTCCTGGCCGACGTGGTGGTGGCGGGCGTGCCGCGGCCGGTGGTGCGCGAGCGGCTGGCCCGGGCGCTCGGGCGCTACGAGCGCGACCCGAACTTCGTGTTCGAGTTCCTCTACCGCATCCCCGTGGGCGGCGAGGTGCGGGCGCCGAACCTGTACACCCTGACGCCGGAGAACACGGTTTCGCAGGCGGTGGCCGCGGCGGGGGGCGCCAACGAGCTGGGGCGGATGGACCGGGTGTACGTGCTGCGCGGCGCGAGCGAGGTGGTGCTCGACCTGCGCGACCCCCGGCAGGCCGCCACGCGCTTGCGCTCGGGCGACCAGATCCGGGTGGGCCGGCGCTCCAACGTGCTGCGCGACAACCTGGGCCCCGCCGCCGCCATCATCGGCGCCGCCGCCGCGCTGGTCTCCATCGTCGTCAGCCTCGGCAACAACTGACCCCGCGTGGGGCGACGGACGGCCGTGGCGGGCGGGGCCTGGTGCCTCGCCCGCCGCGGTGTTTTTCGATCGGCGCGGCGAAGTTCTACCTCCTGGCGGTGGAGGCCCACGAAGGACTTTTCTCGCAGAGTCATCCCGAGAATTCCTGCGGAAGGGCCTCACACGGAGTCGACGGAGTCAACAGAGAAACCCCGCAGTTCTCCGCTGACTCCGTTGACTCCGGGTGAGGCATTCAGGTACGGATCTCGATCCCGCCGCGTCACTTCCCTGGCCCACCTGCTCGGCCCCGCTCTGCCCGTTGAGGAACTCCGGAAATCGACACGCCGTCCGATCTTCGCATCCGACCCGAGCACCTGCCACGCTCCGGAGTGTCGAAAGGATGTCTGGCGTCCGAAAACGCGACGGATGGTGCGGGGCTGCGCGACCCTTCCCCGGATTTCTCGGATTTTTCCTGTGGCATCTCTCCCTGGTCGTACAGATTTTTGGCGTCTCCTTCGCGCTTCGGAAGCACTGTGCGGCACATCTAAGTAATTGTAGTGAAATGACATAGAAGATTCTCCCCGTCTGGCATCGAACACGCCTGGGCACCGGCTGGCCGCGCTCCCTTCCCGCGGCGACGTCCAACCGCAGCCGGATGCCTCTCCCATGTGCGACCGCGCCCTCCCCGCGATCCAGCTCGCCTCCGTTCGCGCCGCCTTGACGGCCTGTACCCTGGCGCTCGCCGCGTGCAGCGGTGGCGGGGGCGCGTCCGCCGGCCCCGTCGAGCCCGAGCTTCCCGCCGCCTCGTGCCAGGCGCGGACCACGGTGGACCTCCAGCCCGGGCAGCACCTCTCGCTCACTCCCGACCAGGCCGCCTGCTTCCGCCTGGCCGCCCACCCGTCCGCCCGCTACGTGCTGGCCGGCTTCGACGCCCGCGGGGTGGAGTCGGCGCGGATCGGGCCCGAGGCGGCGCCGGCCGGTGAGCCCACCTACCTGCTGGGCGACGGCACCCCGACGGCCGCCGTCGCCGTCCCCTCCGCCAGCCGCGCCGCCGGCCAGGTCGAGGCGGACTTCACCGTGCGCCGCGCCGCCGCCGGCGACGAGGCCGACCCCTTCGCCCGCGCCGCGCCGTGGCGCGAGGGCGAGCGCTTCGCGGTGCGCCGCAAGGACGGCAGCGGCACGGCCACCGCGCGCGTGGTGCGCGTCTACGGCGGTCACTACGTGCTGGCGGTGGTGGACGAGGACGCCTCGTCGCACGCGCCGAAGTTCGTCGACCAGGCCGGCCGCGCGCTCGACTTCCTCGTCCGCGAGGGCGCCGGCGTGCTGGAGCGGGCGTACGGCGGCGCGCGGCCCGTCACCAGCGCCGGCTCGGGGCAGCTGCTGGTGGTGCTGGCCGCCTGGAATCCCGACCTGGGCGCCGGCAACGCCGTGACGCAGGCGGCGCCCGACGGGAGCGGCGTCGCGAGCGCCATCTGGCTCAACCTGGAGGTGCGCCCCGGCGTGCGCGAGGGCTTCGACCGGCTCGACCACGCCTCGTACCGGCTGAAGCTGCTGGTGCACGAGCTGACGCACGCCTGGCAGGTGCGCTACGCCTACGACGCGCAGCCCGCCGGCCCCCGCGCCGTTTCGTTCGGCCCCGTGTGGGCCATGGAAGGCACCGCCGACCTGGTGGGGATGGACCTGGTGCGCCGCTTCCTGGGCGTGGGCCTCACCTCCAACTACGACTGGCAGGCCTCGCTGCGCACGGGCGGCGCCGAGGCCGTCTACGCGCTGGAGCCGTTCGACACGCGCGGCCGGCTGGCGCGCGGCTACTTCGACGCCGCCAGCTTCCTGCGCGACGTGCAGGTGCGGCTCTCCCGCGCGGGGCTCTCGCCCGACGACGCGCTGGCGCAGGTGGCGCGCGGCGCGGTGGAGGGGTGGTTCGGCGTGGACGGCGCGGGCGTGCGGCGGCAGGGGCTCGCCGAGCGGGTGCGCGCGGTGCTGGGCTCCGGGTGGGACCCGTCCCAGGCGGTGCTGCTGTGGACGCTCACCCAGGCCGCCGACGACCAGACCCAGGCCCCCGACCTCAACAACCCCGTCTACGCCCGCGCGGCCGACCCCGACGGCGACTACGCCTGGAAGCCCGTCGTCGACGAGCTGCAGGCCGGGCGCAGCTTCGCCTACGAGGTGCGGCGCACGCCGGGGAGCAGCTTCTTCGTGCGGCTGAAGGACGACGGCCGCGGCGGCACCTTCTCGGCAAGCGCCAGCGTGGCCGAGACGCGCTGGATGGTCGCCCGCGTCCGGTAGGGCGTCGGAGTTCCGACACCGTCCAGTCTCTCGACACCGCGCCGAAAACGAAGCGGGGACGCGGGTCGGCGAGGGGCGCCAGGCGGGACGCGTCGGGGAAGCAGCCGGAGCCGGCGGATCGGCGGGTGGGCGGTCGGGGGATGTAAGTGGTTGATCGGCAGAGACTTGGCGGATGCGGCCCGCGTGGCGCGGCGCTCGCATTACGGATCGGCGAGAGACCGACGGACACACGACCCACCCAGGAGAGACGGACCATGAAGAACTCGCGCTACTTCATCGTCGGGGCGACGCTGCTGCTGGCGGCGCTGGCGGGGACTTCGACCACGGCCGACGCCGCGCAGCGCCTCGCCTGCCGGGCCGACGCGGTGGCCCGCCTCCTGGGCAGCGCGCCCGCCGCCGTGCCGTCGCAGACCTGCGCGCGGTAGACGGGCTGACCGATAAACGGCGTCCGGGTTGCGCGGCAGGCGGATGGTCCGCCGGCCGCCGGAGAGGGGCTCGGCCGTCGCCGAAGCGGGGCGTGCGGAAACGCACGCCCCGTTTCACTTCCTACGGCTACTCACAGTCCCGGGGCTTTCCAACTGTCCCAAGCGATCCGCTCGCAGCCTTCGTCGATCGCCGCGCTCATCCGGTCCACCTCCTCCGGCGGGAGGGCGCCCGCGTGGCGCAGCAGTCCCCGGCCGGGCTTACCTCTTGGAGCTTCCCCCGCGAGATCGCGCGAAATCCAGCACCCGCCGCTGATCCTCGTCGCGGAGACGGCTCACGACCGCGAGCAAGTCGTCCTTGATGTCTGAGGATTCCATCTCGACCGCCTTCACCTCGAGTGAGCGGATTCCGTTTCGCGAGGAGTAGTTTGAGCCTCGCTGCTCCACATCCAGTCTAACGAGGAAAGCTCGGCGAGGCTTCCCGTAGTTCCAGCCCGCGGGTTCACCCGCATTCACCACCCCGCGTTCGCCCGTTGCCCCCTCCCGCCGCCCGGGCATAGATTCCGCGTTTCCGCAAACGCTCCGGCGCATTGGATGCGGCCGGGCAGACGAACGCGAGGGGTTGCAGCGGCGATGGTGGAGGAGGAGCGGGGAGAGGACGAAGGCGTGGGCGGCGGGGCCCTGTGGCCCTGGGTCCTGTTCGTCCTGGCGCTCCTGGCGGGAATCGTCGCCTTCTTCCTCTACACGCCGCGCTGACGGACGCACGGCCCAGCGATGTCCCCCGCTCACCCCCTCGTCCCGGACCTTCGAGCGCACGAGGAGCGCAGCGGGGCGCGCCGGCGGAACCGCCTCTCCGGATCGGGCGCACTTGACGAGCCCGAGATACGGCTGCTACTCTACAAACGAAGCTCGCTCAGGCTCTCGGAAGCGAAGAGAACGCCATGTTCCGGATGCTCGGCTCCACCACGACCACCACTACCACGCGGCTCCTCCCGGGAGGCGTCGGCTAGGGTGCGTCTGTTCTTCTGAAACGTCGCTCTCGGCCGGCCCCTCCGCGGGGGGGCTGGCTTTCTTTTTGTCCGGCGATCAAACCGCGCGGCGGCCCCGGTCGAATCCGCCGCGCCGCACCTCGATCAGAGCTGGTTCTATGAGCATCGCGGAGAAGTCCATGGACAGGGTGAAGGTCACGCTCCCCGACGGGTCCGAGCGCGAGGTCCCGCGCGGCGCCCCCGCGCTCGCCGTGGCCGAGGCGATCGGGCCGCGCCTGGCGAAGGCCGCGCTCGCCGCCAGGGTCGACGGCCGGGTCGTGGACCTGGCGCGCCCGCTGGAAGAGGACGCGCGCGTCGAGATCCTCACCGAGAAGAGTCCCGAGGCGCTGGAGGTGCTGCGCCACTCGGCCGCGCACGTGCTGGCCACGGCGGTGCGCAGGGTGCGCCCCGAGGCGAAGATCGGCTTCGGCCCCGCCATCGCCGACGGCTTCTACTACGACTTCGAGGTCGACAAGCCCTTCACCCCCGAAGAGCTGGAGCGGATCGAGAAGGAGATGGAGGGCGTCGTGAAGGCCGACGACCCCTTCGAGCGGCGCGTGGTGGACCGCGAGGAGGCGCGCCGGCTCTTCGCCGACGACCCGCTCAAGCTGGAGCGCCTGGAGGAGCTGGGCGAAGACGAGACGATCACCGTCTACCGCAACGGGCCGTTCCTGGACCTCTGCCGCGGCCCGCACCTGCCGTCCACGGGGCGGCTCAAGCACTTCAAGCTGCTGCACGCGGCCGCCGCCTACTGGCGCGGCGACGAGAGCCGGCAGACGCTGCAGCGCATCTACGGCACGGCCTTCTTCTCGAAGGAAGATCTCGAGGAGCACCTGCGCCGGCTGGAGGAGGCCCGCAAGCGCGACCACCGCGTGCTGGGGAAGCAGCTCGGCCTCTTCTCCATCCAGGAGGTGGTGGGCCCCGGGCTCGTCTTCTGGCACCCGAAGGGGGCGATGGTGAAGTGGCTGCTCTCGCGCGCCGTGGAGGACGACAACCTGGCCAGCGGCTACGACCTGGTCTACACGCCCAACATCACGCGCGAGGAGCTGTTCCGCATCTCGGGGCACCTGCCGCTGTACGCCGAGAACCAGTTCCCGCCCATGGCCGGCGCCGCGGGCGAGGGCGAGGACGTGCACTACCGGGTGAAGCCGATGAACTGCCCGATGCACTGCCTCGTCTACCGGAACGAGCCTCGCAGCTACCGCGACCTCCCGATCCGCTTCTCCGAGGTGGCCAACGTCTACCGCAACGAGCGCTCGGGGACGCTGCACGGGCTGCTGCGGGTGCGCGGCCTGTGCATGGACGACGCCCACATCTTCTGCACCCTGGAGCAGGTGGAGGACGAGATCTTCCTCTGCCTGGACCAGGTGGACCGGCTGGTGCGGCGCACCTTCGGCTTCGAGCTGGACTTCGAGGTCTCCACCCGCCCCGAAGAGCGGCTGGGGAGCGACGAGGTGTGGGACCGCGCCGAGGCCACGCTCCAGCGCGCGCTGGAGCGCAAGGGGATCCCCTTCCGCATCGACGAGGGGGGCGGCGCGTTCTACGGGCCCAAGATCGACATCAAGTTCCGGGACGCCATCGGCCGGCTCTGGCAGGGGCCGACGATCCAGCTCGACTTCAACCTCCCCGAGCGCTTCGAGCTGGAGTACACGGGCGCCGACAACAAGCCGCACCGCCCGGTGATGATCCACCGCGCCATCTACGGCACGCTGGAGCGCTTCACGGGGAACCTGATCGAGCACTTCGCGGGCGCCTTCCCGGTGTGGCTGGCCCCCGTGCAGGTGGTGGTGATCCCGATCAGCGACGAGCAGGCCGGGAGCGCCCGCGACTTCGCCGCCTCCCTGCGCGCGCGCGGCATCCGCGTGGAGGTGGACGACCGCAGCGAGACGCTCAACTACCGCGTCCGCGAGGCCGAGCTGCAGAAGGTGCCGTACATGGCCGTGGTCGGCGCGCGCGAGGCCGAGGCGGGCACCGTGGCCGTGCGCGTGCGCGGCGCGGGGCGCAAGCAGGAGGTGCTGGCCCGCGACGAGTTCGCCGCGCGCGTCCTGGAGCAGGCGCGCACCCGCACGCTGCAGGTGGGGTTCGAGACGGAGCCGGGCGGGGGCGGGGCGGAGGCGTAACGCAGTCCGCGTGGGGGCCCTCACCCGGCCGCCTTAGGGCGTCCACCCTCTCCCAAACTGCGGGAGAGGGTACTTTGCCTGACTCCGGCGCAGAAGCTGGCTCATGCGCTCGAAGTGGCTCCCTCTCCCGCGCAGCGGGGAGGGACCGGCGCGCCAGGCGCCAGGGAGGGGGCCGCGCCGGGGCCGGTCGAAGCAGGCCGGATTCGTCCGCCTCCGTCCACCTGTGCGCTCCGTCCAGCCGGGTTGACGGGAGCGGCGGTCCGGCTTAGATTTGCCGCGACATTGTGGGACAAGTAGGGGCCGGCGGGCCCCTCACCTGTCGGCTCCGCCCCCAGAGGGCGACATGCTGCCGGGTCCGCGCGATGCGCTGACGCCTCGCCTTCTCCAGGCCGGAGAAGGGCGGGCGCGTCATCCGCGTTGACGGATCTGAGCGAGCTCAGGTCCGTTTTTTCGTTCCCCCGAATCTCGGAGACGACACCATCAACGAGAAGATGCGCGTCAACCGGCAGATCCGCATCAGCCCGGTGCGGGTCATCGCCCCGGACGGTGAGCAGGTCGGCATCCTGCCGGTCGAGCGGGCGCTGGAGATCGCGGAAGAGCAGGGGCTGGACCTGGTGGAGGTCGCGCCGCTGGCCCGGCCCCCGGTCTGCCGCATCATGGACTACGGCAAGTTCAAGTACGAGGAGCAGCGGCAGGCGCGCGAGGCGCGCAAGCGGCAGCACCACGTGCAGATCAAGGAAGTCAAGATGCGCCCCGGGATCGAGGAGCACGACTTCGACTTCAAGATGCGCCACGCCCGCCGCTTCCTCGAAGAGGGGAACAAGGTCAAGCTCACCATGATGTTCCGCGGCCGCCAGATGGCGCATCCCGAGTTCGGGCGGCAGGTGCTGGACCGGGTCTCCACCGGGCTGCAGGACGTCAGCAAGGTGGAGGCGCACCCCCAGATGGAGGGCAGGAGCATGACCATGGTGCTCGCGCCCCTCAAGAGCAGCACGCAGGGCCAGGCGTGACGCCGGCCTTCACGGAAAGGGAAGTACGATGCCGAAGATGAAGACCCACAAGGGCGCCGCCAAGCGCTTCAAGAAGACGGCCACCGGCCGGGTGAAGCGCGGGCACGCGTTCCACAGCCACATCCTCACCAAGAAGTCGCAGAAGCGGAAGCGCAACCTGCGCGGCACCACCATGCTGGCCAAGGCCGACGAGAAGCGCGTCAAGCGCCTGCTCGAGAGCTGAGCCGTCCGCCTTCCGACTCCCAGAAGTGAGGGGATAGAACGATGCCTCGTGTAAAGACCAACGTGGCGCGGCTGCGCCGCAAGCGGCAGATCCTGGCCGAAGCCAAGGGCTTCTTCGGCCGGCGCAAGAACCTGTACAAGACGGCGAAGGAGGCGGTCGAGCGCGCCCGCCGCTACGCCTACCGCGACCGCAAGAACCGCAAGCGCGAGTTCCGCCGCCTGTGGATCGTGCGCATCAACGCGGCCGCGCGCCAGCACGACCTGTCGTACTCGCGCTTCATGAACGGCCTGAAGAAGGCCGGGATCGAGATCGACCGCAAGGTGCTGGCGGACCTCGCCGTGCGCGAGCCCCAGGCCTTCGAGCAGCTCGCCAGCGCCGCCAAGTCGAGCCTGGACTGAGCCGAGACTCCAGCACGACCTGACGAAGCGGCGCCGGGGCCACCCCTCCGGCGCCGCTTCCTTTTTCGTGCTCCGCGCCCGCCGCACCGGCCGCCAGGCGCGGTGGGCTGGCGCCGGGGGTACGCGGCGCGCATCTATTACGGCCTCTCGTCCCGAGCTGGGGCGAGCTGCGGAAGGGCCATCGTCTTCTCCCGAGACTGCTTCATCCACGACCGTGTCGAGCGAACCGACTTCGGCCGCCCCCGGGGCGGACACCGATTCCCTGGAGGGGATCATCGCGCGGCTGTACGCGGCCATCTCCGGGCCGGCGGGGGAGCCGCGGGACTGGGAGCGGCTTCGCGCGCTCCTCGTTCCCGGCGCGCGGTTGATCCCGACCAACCGCGCGATCCACGGCGGCCAGGGCGGACATCCGCCGGAGATGATGGACGTGGAGACGTTCATCTCCACCTCCGCGCCGTTCGTGGAGCGCATGGGCTTCTACGAACGGCAGGTCGCCGCGCGCGTGGAGCGGTTCGGGTGCATCGCGCACGTGTGGAGCACGTACGAGTCGCTCCACGCGCCGGACGACCCGGAGCCTTTCTCGCGCGGCATCAACAGCATCCAGCTGTACCACGACGGCGCGCGCTGGTGGGTGGTGAACGTCTTCTGGGATTCCGAGCGCGCGGACAATCCCATCCCCCCGCAGTACCTCCCCGACTCCTGAACGAAGCATCGGCTCACGCCGAGTCGGCAGAGAACCACGTTTCTGCTGACGAGAGCCGTCGCGCCAAACGTCCAGGCCCACGACCGCCTGGCGGTGCACCAGGGAACCTACTCGGCGAGGCACGAGGGTGGTCGCGGCGGACAGACCTCGCTCGCAGGCGAAGCAGATTCCTCGGTCGCGCCCACCTGCCGCGCCGGGGCGGTCCCGTGCGGCGCTCCCTCGGAACGACATCTCTCCCTCCACGTGGGAATCCGAGACCAGGGGTAGCCAAACGGCGCGGGCGCGGTCAAATTGGGCCGGAGGAGGCACGGATGAGCCCAGCAACGGGAAACGCGATGGTCGAGGAGCTGATCGCCCGGCTCAGGGAGATCGAGAAGGAGGGCGGGGCCGCCGTCCGCGGCGCCGTCGACGCGGGCGCGCTGGAGGCGCTCCGGGTGGAGTACCTGGGGCGCAAGGGGCGGCTCACCTCGGTGCTGCGGCGCCTGGGCGAGCTGGGCCCGGAGGAGCGCCCGGTGGTGGGCGCCGAGGCCAACCGCATCCGCGACGCGCTCGCCGCGCTGGTGGAGGAGCGCGAGGCGGCCTTCGCCGCGGCGGCCGCGGAGACGGGGCCGCGGGTGGACCTGACGCTCCCCGGGCGGCGCCGCTGGAAGGGCGGGCTGCACCCGATCACCCAGGTGGTGGACGAGATCTGCGACATCTTCCGCGACCTGGGGTTCAGCTGGGTGAGCGGGCCCGAGATCGAGACGGTGGAGTACAACTTCACCAAGCTGAACACGCCGCTCGACCACCCGGCGGCCGACATGCACGACACCTTCTACCTGGCCGAGGGCGTGGTGCTGCGCACGCACACCTCGCCGGCGCAGGCGCATGTGATGGAGCGCCACCGCCCGCCGGTGCGCGTGGTGGTGCCCGGGATGTCGTACCGCCGCGACCCGTTCGACGCCAGCCACGCGCCGGCGTTCGAGCAGATCGAGGGGCTGGCGGTGGACGAGGGGATCACCTTCTCCGACTTCAAGGCCACCATCAGCGCCTTCGTGCACCGCTTCTTCGGGCCCAGGGTGCCGGTGCGCTTCCGCCCCTCGTTTTTCCCGTTCACCGAGCCCTCGGCCGAGGTGGACGTACAGTGCCAGGTGTGCGGCGGCGGCGGGTGCAGCGCCTGCAAGCAGACGGGGTGGATGGAGATCATGGGCTCGGGGATGGTGCACCCGCGCGTGTTCGAGGCGGTGGGCTACGACCCCGAGCGCTACACCGGCTACGCCTTCGGCATGGGCCCGGGCCGCATCGCCATGCTGCGCTACGGCATCACCGACATCCGGCTGCTGTACGAGGACGACATGCGGTTCCTGGAGCAGTTTTGAACGGCAAGTGATTTAGTCCTTAGTCCTTAGTGTTTTAGTACGGAAGTACGGAGTACCGGGTACGTGGATCATCCGCGCGATAGGCGGCCCCTGCGCCGGACCGACCAAGGACTAAGCACTAAGGACTAAGGACTTCGCAGTTACGCACTTCCGCACTCACGCACTGACGCACTATCCGTCCGATGGACGTTTCGTATCGCTGGCTGAAGTCCCTGGCCCCGGGGATCGAGGGGACGCCGCGCGAGGTGGCCGACCGCCTCGCGCGGCTCGGCGCCCCCGTCGACGAGATCGTCGACCTGGGCCACGAGTTGGGCGACGTGGTGATCGCCTACGTGGAGGACGTGCGGCAGCACCCCAACGCCGACCGCCTGCGCCTCTGCACCGTGGTGGCCGGCAACGGCGGGGCGCCGCTGCAGGTGGTCTGCGGCGCGCCCAACGTGGAGCCGGGACACTTCTACCCGTTCGCGCCGGTGGGCTCCACGCTGCCCGGCGGGGTGGAGATCAGGAAGGCGAAGATCCGCGGCGAGGCGTCGGAGGGGATGCTCTGCTCGGCGCGCGAGCTGGGGCTGGGGCGCGACCACGCGGGGATCATGACGCTCAACGGCCGCTGGGAGCCGGGGACGCGCTTCCGCGAGGCGCTGGGGCTCGACGACTGGCGGCTGGTGGTGGACGTCACCCCCAACCGCGGCGAGCTGCTCTCCCACGTGGGCATCGCGCGCGAGCTGGCGCCGGGCGGGGTGGACGGCATCGACCTGCCGAAGTTCCCCGGCGCGCCGAAGGTCACGCTCCCCTGCATCTCCGCGCGGCGCGAGCGCGACTGCGGCGGGGTGCACGTGGAGATCGAGGACAAGGAGGGGTGCCCGCGCTACATGGGCGCCATTGTCCGCGGCGTGCGCGTGGGGCCCAGCCCCGAGTGGCTGGCCGGGCGGCTGCGCGCCGTGGGGCAGCGCCCGATCAACAACGTGGTCGACGCCACCAACTACGTCCTCCAGGAGCTGGGGCAGCCGCTGCACGCCTTCGACCTGGCGAAGCTGCGGGGCGAGGTGGTGATCCGCCGCGCCCGCGCGGGCGAGACGCTGCGCACGCTGGACGGCGTGGACCGCGAGCTGGTGGAGGCCGACCTGGTGATCGCCGACGGCGAGGGCCCCGTGGCGCTGGCCGGGGTGATGGGCGGCGAGAACAGCGAGGTGGGCGACGCGACCACGGACCTCTTCCTGGAGTGCGCGCTCTTCGACCCGAAGACGGTGCGCCGGACGGCGCGCCGGCTGGGGCTCTCCACCGACGCCTCGTACCGCTTCGAGCGCGGCGTGGACCCCGAGGGGCAGCCCGAGGCCATGCAGCGGCTGGTGGAGCTGATCCTGGCCGTGGCCGGCGGGCGGGTGGTCGCCGCGGTGGACATCGACCCCCTCCCCTGGGAGCGGCCGGCGATCGCGCTGCGCCCCGAGCGGGTGGAGCGGGTGCTGGGGCTGGAGCTCACCCCCGATGAGATCGCGCGGCTGCTGCGGCCGCTGGGCTTCGACGTCAAGCGCAGGTCGCAGCCCGTGCGCGTGGCGGTGCCGGGGTACCGCTCCGACGTGCGGACGGAGATCGACCTGATCGAGGAGATCGCCCGGCTGCGCGGCTACGACTCGTTCCCCGAGGAGCTGCTCCCCTTCCGCCCCACCAGCGTCCCCGAGGACCCGCAGGTGGAGGTGGAGCGGGGGCTGCGCGCCGTATTCACCGGCTGGGGGTGCCGCGAGGCGCGCACGCTCCCCTTCGCGCCCGGGAGCGAGGGCGCGGCGCGGGTGCTCAACCCGCTCTCGCAGGAGGACGCTTACTTACGCACCTCGCTGGCGTGGTCGCTGCTGCGGCGGGTGGAGCACAACTTCGCGCGCGGCGTGCGCGACGTGCGGCTCTTCGAGTTCGGCCCCGTCTTCCGCGCCACGGGCGAGGGCCGGCGGCCGCACGAGGAGCGGCGGGTGGCGGCGGCGCTCAGCGGGGCGCGCGCGCCGCTGCACTGGAGCGGCGCGGCGGGGGCGTACGACCTCTACGACCTGAAGGGGCTGCTGGAGGAGGTGGCGGAGCACTACCCCGGCGGCCGCGTGGAGGCGGCCGAGGGCGGCTTCGCGCTGCTGGCGGACGGGAAGCTGGCGGGGCGCGGCTGGCAGGCGGCCGAGGGCGAGGTGGACGCGCCCGCCTGGGCCGCGCCGGTGCTGCTGCTGGAGGCGCTGCTCCCCGCCGCGGCGGTCGGCAGGCGCGGCATCCGCTACCAGCCGCTCCCGGTGCACCCGGGGAGCGAGCGCGACCTGGCGCTGCTGGTCCCCTACTCGGTCTCCGCCGCGGAGCTGGAGGCCACCATCCGCGAGGCGGCGGGCCCGCTGCTGGAGGGGGTGCTCCCCTTCGACCTGTACGAGGGGAAGGGGCTGGAGGAGGGGGTGCGGAGCCTGGCCTGGCGGCTGCGCTTCCGGGCGCCGGAGCGCACGCTGACGGACAGGGAGGTGGACGCCGCGGTGGACCGGGTGCTGCAGGCGCTGGAGGAGCGCCACGGTGTACGACGCCGCTGACGACGACCTGGGCCCCGACCCGGCCCCCGGCTGGGAGCGCCTGGAGCGCGCGGCGCGCTCGGCGGCCGCCGCGCTGGAGGAGTGGCGGCGGCGCGCCCGCGAGGCCGAGGCCGAGGTGGCGAGCCTCCGGCGCGAGCTGGAGGCGCTGACCACGCTGGGCCCGCTCCCCAGCGCCGAGGCGGGCGACGAGCTGCGCCGGCTGCGGGCCGAGAACGCGGTGCTGGTGTCGCGCACGGCGGAGGCGCGCAAGCGGGTGGCGGGCCTGCTGGCGCGCCTGGCGGTGCTGGAGGCGCGCCGGTGAGCCGCCCCCCGCGCCGCCCGCCGCCGCCGCGCCACACCGTGGCGGTGGAGATCGCGGGCGAGAAGCACGTGCTGCGCTCCGACGTGCCGCCCGAGTACACGCGCGCCGTGGCGGCCCACGTGGACGCCACCATCCGCGCGCTCCCCGGCTTCCAGACGCTGGAGCCGTTCCGCGCGGCCACCCTCGCCGCGCTCTCCATCACCGACGAGCTGTTCCGCGCCCGCGAGGAGATCAAGCGCCTGCGCGAGGAGGCCTCCGACCGCGCCGAGGCCCTGGCCGACGTCCTCGAGGCCGCCGAAGCCGCCTCCGCCGAGCGCCGCCCCGTGCGCCGGCCGGGCTCGGCGGCCCAGCCCGCCGCCCCGCCGCCTCCCGCTCCCGTTCCCGCCGCGACGGAGGAGTCCGTCCAGGGAGAGCTCGGCTCCGAATCGTAGGCGTCCGCCGGGGCCCTCTCCCTGGCGCCTGAAGCGCCTGTCCCTCCCCCACGAACGGCGTGGGGGAGGGACTTCCTCGCTGCGCTCGTAGCGAGCGCGGGATGCGGTTCGAGCCGCGGATCTTCCGGTTCCGCCGGACTTTCCCGTCTTCAGCGCGGGCTTGAATCCGGGCGGTAGGGCTGGCCGTCGACCAGCGTGGGCGCCTGGGCGAGCTCTTCCTGGCGGACCGCGATCCACCGCCCGCCGCGCCGCTCCCAGGTCTCGCGGTGGACGACGCCGGTGGTCACGCGGCGCTGGACGCCGTCGGTGCCGGGCGCCAGGCGGGTGAAGCGCTGCGTGGTGTAGACGGTGGCGCGGGCGCCGTCCACGCGCAGGCTGTCGAGCGCGATCTCCAGCCCGCCGGTGTCGATGCCGCGCTCCCAGCGCAGGCGCGCCCGGGAGAGCACCGAGTCGCGCCCGACGACCGTGCCGTTCAGCATGTGCACGGTGAAGTCCGCCGGCATGCGCGCGGCGAACGCCTGGTAGTCCCTCCGCTTCGCGATGTCGAGGGTGTTCGCGATCTCCGCCTCGATCTCGCGGCGGACGGCCCGCTCGTCCTGCCCGGCGAGCGCGCGGCTCCCGGTGCACGCGGCGGCGAGGGAGAAGAGCGCGATCGTGATGGGGAGAAGCCGGCGTGCCCTCATGGGATTTCCGGGTGGAGGGGATCGGTGGAACGTTGCCGATCGGGGGACTACATCCGCTGTCCGGGAGACGTTGGCGGCGCCGGGCGCGAGGAGCGGGATCCTCGTAGGGGCGAGGCATGCCTCGACCGGCGGATGCCAGTACATGCGTGGTAGGCGGCCTCCTGCGCCGATGCCGCCTGTGCTCGGACTCGCATGCTCGCCCCTACGACCGCGAGGCGCTTCGCGCGACCAGACCCCGCGTGAGGGATGCGCGCCCGGAGGGCCGGGACGCGGGCGCGCCGTGGGGTTGGGCGCGACCGTGGCCCGGCGCGGTTGGGCACAGTCGTATCGTGCCCTACCGCGCGCGCAGCCCGGCCCGGAGCGCAGCGGAGGGACACGCCCGAAAACCGCAGTGCGTTGGTGCGGAAGTGCGTGAGTGCGCTCAACTCCGCGTGGGAGCGACCATACTTCGCACTCACGCACTCACGCACTAACGCACTCACGCACTTGTACACTATCTTGCGTCGAACGCGCGTTCGGAAGTATCTTCCGCCGCTAGCGGCCGTAAGCTGCCGCGCGCGGATGCGCACCCGGTGCGGTGGCAGGGAGGCTCGGTCTGCCGCCGTTTCTTTTTGTACCCGCCGCGGGGCCTCACCATGCCCCGCGCCGTGATAAACATCTGATGAACACGATCCTGATCGCCGTGGTCGCGGCCCTGGTGGCCGCGGGCATCGGCTTCTGGGCGGGGTCGTCGGCGGTGCAGGCGCGGCTCAAGCAGGCGCGCGCCACCGCCGAGGACGAGGCCGCCCGCATCAAGGGCGCCGCCACCGAAGAGGCCGAGCGGCTCAAGAAGGCCGAGATCCTCAAGGGGCGCGAGGAGGCGATCCGCGCCCGCGAGGAGTGGGAGCGCGAGGAGAGCCGCCGCCGCGACGACATCGAGCGCTTCGAGCGGCGCCTGCAGGAGCGCGAGGAGTCGCTCGACCGCCGCTCCAACCTGCTCGACGAGAAGACGCAGGCGCACGAGCAGCGCGCCGCCGCCCTCGGGCGCCGCGAGAAGGAGGTGGAGCAGCGCCACCAGGAGCTCGCCGCCCGCATCGGCGAGGTGCAGCACCGGCTGGAGTCGCTCGCCGGCCTCTCCGCCGACGAGGCCCGGCGCCAGCTGATGCACGACATGGAGGAGGCCGCCCGCGCCGACGCCGCGCAGCGGATCCGCGAGATCAAGGAGGAGGCCCGCCGCGACGCCGAGCGCGAGGCCAAGAAGATCATCTCGCTCGCCATCCAGCGCATCGCCGCCGACCACACCGCCGAGACCACCGTCTCCGTCGTCGCCCTCCCGTCGGACGAGATGAAGGGGCGCATCATCGGGCGCGAGGGGCGGAACATCCGCGCCTTCGAGCAGGCCACCGGCATCGACGTCATCATCGACGACACCCCCGAGGCGGTGGTGCTCTCGGGCTTCGACCCGATCCGCCGCGAGACGGCCCGCCTGGCGCTGGAGAAGCTGGTGGCCGACGGGCGCATCCACCCGGGGCGCATCGAGGACGTGGTGGCCAAATCCCGCAAGGAGGTGGAGAACTCCATGCGCGAGGCGGCCGAGCAGGTGCTGTACGAGCTGGGGCTGCACGGGATGCACCCCGAGATCGTGAAGGTGCTGGGGCGGCTCAAGTTCCGCACCAGCTACGGGCAGAACCAGCTGATGCACTCCAAGGAGGTGGCGATCCTGGCGGGGAACATGGCGGCGGAGATGGGCTTCGACGCGCAGATGGCCAAGCGCATGGGGCTCCTCCACGACGTGGGCAAGGGCCTCACCCACGAGCACGAGGGCACCCACGTGGAGCTGGGGTGGAACCTGTGCAAGAAGTTCGGCGAGCCGCCCCAGGTGCTGAACGCCATCAAGGCGCACCACGACGAGGAGCCGCACCTGTTCCCCGAGAGCTTCCTGGTGACCGCGGCCGACGCCATCTCGGGCTCGCGCCCGGGCGCCCGGCGCGAGATGTTCGAGACCTACGTGAAGCGCCTGGAGAAGCTGGAGGAGATCGCCACCAGCTTCCCCGGCGTGGAGCGCTGCTTCGCGGTGCAGGCGGGGCGCGAGCTGCGCATGATGGTGATCCCCGAGCAGATCTCCGACGAGGAGATGACGCGGCTGTCCGAGGAGACGGCGCGCCGCATCGAGTCGGAGCTGCAGTACCCGGGGCAGATCAAGGTGGTGGTGATCCGCGAGACGCGCGCGGTGGACTTCGCGCGCTGACCCCGAGCTTTCGAAGGACCGATGAAGCGGCACCTGACAATCGCGCTGGCGCTGGCCCTGCTGGGTGCGGCGGGGTGCGCCACGGCCGGGCAGACGGGCGGCGGCGACCAGCCGCAGGGCGCGCAGCGGGCCAACCGCAACTCCGACCGGCTGACGGAGGACGAGATCCAGGCCATGCGCGCCGCGGGGGCCACCGACGCGCTGACGCTCCTGCAGCGCGCCCGCCCGCTCTGGATCCGCGCCCGCCGCGACGACCGCACGGGCGACCCGGTGTACCCGCTGGTGATCTACAACCAGCAGCGCCTCGGCGAGCCGGCCACCCTGCGCGGCGTGCGCGCCGAGCACGTGCTCTCGATGGAGTACTTCTCGCCCTCGCGCGCCATGGGGCGCTACGGCACCGACGGGCAGTACGGCGTCATCGTGGTGACGGGGCGGTAGCTCCCCGGTTCCCCGGCAGGCTCCGTCCGGGCGGCTGAAGCCGCGGCAACAACCGCAGGAAGCCTCGCAAACCCCGCGAGGCTTCAACTGCTTTGGGGCCGGCGCGCGGGTGACTTTCGTCCGTCATACCATTTCGCAGGGAATCGTTCGGGTATCAGCCCTGAAAAGGTCTCACACGGAGGG
Organism: Longimicrobium sp.; assembly: GCA_036389795.1. Lineage (NCBI taxonomy): Bacteria > Pseudomonadati > Gemmatimonadota > Longimicrobiia > Longimicrobiales > Longimicrobiaceae > Longimicrobium > Longimicrobium sp. The sequence goes on along the minus strand of DASVWD010000162.1, from coordinate 119 downwards.
CACAGAGAACACAGAGGAACAGCGGAGAGATTGAAGTTCTCTCCGTGTCCTCCGTGTCCTCTGTGTGATGCCAATCTGTTTCTCGCGAACCAGAACAATGCTCGGAAACGTGGTATCAC
>DASVWD010000161.1 GCA_036389795.1 Longimicrobium sp. | reverse complement strand
CGCGGAATCGCCTGCGGCGAGGCCGTGCCCGTGTACCGGATGTCGTAACGCAGCTCGAACAGCTGATCGCGACTGGCCGTGGGCGCGCTCTCGTGCGCGCCCACGGCCTTTCCGTCTTCGACCGCAGGCCGCGGCGCGTGTGCAGGCACGCGCCGCGGCCTTTCCCGTTTCCCCCAGGCGACCCGAGGACGAACCCATGACCACGGTGGTGACGCTATGGCTGGAAGAAAGAATCAGGCTCAGTCTCCAGGGAGCGAGAGCTGGGACGCGGTGGCGGACTGGTACGCCGGCTGGTCGGGCGCGGAAGGGAGCGAGCACCACCGCCGCCTCGCCATCCCCGCCCTGCTCGACCTGCTGCGGCCCGCGGCCGGAGAGTACGTGCTGGACGTCGGCTGCGGGCCGGGCGCGCTGGCGCCCCACGTGGCGGCCGCGGGCGCCCGCTACACCGGCGTCGACGCCAGCCGCAGGCTGATCGCGTTCGCGCGGCGCCACCACGGCGCGCACGGCCGTTTCCTGGTCGGCGACGCGACCCGGCTCCGTGAGCTGCCGGAGCTCGGCGAGGGCGCGTTCGACGCCGCCGTCTTCCTGCTGAGCATCCAGGACATCGACCCGCTGGAAGACGCGCTCGCCTGCGCGGCCTGGTCGCTGCGCCCGGGCGGCCGCGTCGTCTTGCTGATGACGCATCCCTGCTTCCGCGTCCCCCGGCAGAGCGGCTGGGGGTGGGACGCCGGGCGCCGCCTGCGCTTCCGGCGCATCGACCGCTACCTCACCCGCCTGGCCGTGCCGATGAAGAGCTACGGGGCCGGCCGGCGCGGGGCCACCCGCAGCTACCACCGGCCGCTGGAGGCGTACGTGAACGGCCTTGCCGCCCGCGGGCTGCTGGTCGACGGGGTGCACGAGATCCCCACCTACCAGACGCACCCGCCCGGCCGCCGGGCGAAGGCGGAGCGGCTGGCCGCCCGCGAGATCCCCCTCTTCCTCACGCTGCGCGCGGTGAAGCCGTAGCCCCGGCTGCGAGACCGGGCGACGAGGCCTGCGGCGCACCATGCCGCAGGCCTCGTCGTCGCCCGCCGGGCGGTTGCGCCGCCGCCGCGCGGGGGCGAATATCCCCGCTTTCGCGGTCCGGACCCCCGACTCCCCTCTTCCCGGACCCCCGGACGGAGCATCCAGGCTTGGCGGACGAACAGAACGGGACCGTCGCCGTGATCGGCGCGGGGACCATGGGGCACGGGATCGCGCAGGTGAGCGCGATGGCGGGGTACGGCGTGGTCCTCTTCGACCCCGTGCCCGGCGCCGTGGAGAGCGCCCTGGCGAAGATCCGCGACAACCTCGACAAGGGCGTGGAGCGCGGCAAGCTGACCGTCGAGGACGCCGGCGCCGCGCTCGGCCGCTTCCGCCCGGCGCCCGCGAGCGTGGCCGAGGCGGTGGCGGGCGCCTGGCTGATGGTGGAGGCCGTCCCCGAGCGGATGGAGCTCAAGCGCGAGGTCTTCTCGGAAGCCCACGCCGCCGCGCCCGCGGACGCGATCCTGGCCACCAACACCTCGTCGCTCAGCGTCACCCGGATCGCCGAGGCCACGGGGGCGCCCGAGCGGGTGATCGGGCTGCACTTCTTCAACCCCGTGCACATCATGAAGCTGCTGGAGGTGGTGCGCGGGGAGCGGACGTCGCGGGAGACGCTGGACGCCTCGCTCGAGTACGCGCGCAGGATCGGCAAGGAGCCGATCGTGGTGACCGACACGCCGGGGTTCGCCTCGTCGCGCCTGGGCGTGGTGCTGGGGCTGGAGGCCATGCGGATGGTGGAGCAGGGCGTGGCGAGCCCGCAGGACATCGACCGGGCGATGGAGCTGGGCTACAACCACCCGATGGGCCCGCTCAAGCTGACCGACCTGGTCGGCCTCGACGTGCGCCTGGGAATCGCCGAGTACCTGCACGGCGAGCTGGGCGGCGAGCAGTACCGGCCGCCCGAGATCCTGCGCCGCATGGTCGCCGAGGGACGGCTGGGGAAGAAGAGCGGGCGGGGCTTCTACGACTGGTAGTGCCCAGTGCCCAGTGCCCAGTGCCCAGTGCCCAGTGCCCAGGAACGGCCGGCCCTCGTCTCGACTGTCATTCTGAGGGAGCCGCTGCGCCGGACCTTCTCAACGCGATAAAGCCGGGCGGCGACCGAAGAATCTACTCCCCCCGCCTGGTGGCTGGCTTCCGCGCACCCGTCCCAGCCACCTGCCAGGGTGGGTAGATTCTTCGGGAGCGCCCCACGATGCGGTGCGGAGGCGGGCACGGTGCAGGCGCTCCCTCAGAATGACACCGTTTTTCACTGGGAGACCACCAGAGACCGATGGCCTACGAGACCATCCGCATCGACCGCGAGGGCGCGGTCGCCATCCTGACCATCGACCGGCAGGAGAAGCGCAACGCGCTGAGCTCCACCGTGCGCGCCGAGCTGGTCGCCGCGCTCGACGAGCTGCGCGGCGACGACGCCGTGCGCGTGCTGGTGGTGACCGGCGCGGGCGAGAAGGCGTTCGTGGCCGGCGCCGACATCGGCGAGTTCGCCGAGAGGACGCCGCTCGAGCAGCGCGCCGCGATGACCGGCCGCCGCGTCTTCGACGAGGTCGCCGCGTACCCGAAGCCGGTCGTCGCCATGATCAACGGCTTCTGCCTGGGCGGCGGGTGCGAGCTGGCGCTGGCGTGCGACGTCCGCCTGGCCGCCGACACGGCGAAGCTGGGGCAGCCGGAGATCAACCTGGGCATCATCCCCGGCGGCGGCGGCACGCAGCGCCTCCCCCGCGTGGTCGGCACCGGCCAGGCGATGCGGCTGGTGCTCTCCGGCGAGATCGTCGACGCCGCCGAGGCGCTGCGCATCGGCCTGGTGGACGTGGTGCACCCCGCGGCCGAGCTGCGCGAGCGGACGCTGGAGTTCGCGCGGAAGATGGCGGAGAAGTCGCCCGTGGCGCTCTCCATGGCCAAGGCGGCCGTCCGCGCCGCCGCCGAGATGCCGCTCTCGGCGGGCCTCGCCTACGAGACGGAAGCTTTCGTCACCTGCTTCGCCAGCGACGACCGGCGCGAGGGCGTCGCCGCCTTCCTGGAGAAGCGCCCGGCGGAGTTCAGAGGACGCTGAGGCGGGTCACCGGGCGCGGATCCGCCCGTCCCCGGCGCGCGGGGCGCGGATCGTGCCGTTGAGAGCGGCCTCGTGACCTGCGCCGCACCCACGCCTGCGCGTCCCATCCTCCAGAGGAGCCGGATGACCGCGGACACGCTCGCCTTCCCGACTTCCGCGCTTCCCGAGGGCGCGCCCCCCGCCCCGTCGCCGGGGCAGGAGTGGAGCGCGCGCCTCCTCGACGCCCTGCAGCAGGCCGTCGTCGTCACCGACCCGGCCGGCGTGATCCTGGCCTGGAACCGCCACGCCGAAGCGCTCTACGGCTGGCGCGCCGGCGAGGTGCTGGGCAGGAGCGTGCTGGAGGTGACGCCGGCCGAGCTCTCGGCGGACGAGGCCGCGCGCATCCTGGAGCGGCTGGCGCGGGGCGAGAGCTGGTCGGGCGACTTCCTGGTGCGCCGGCGCGACGGCACCGCCTTCTACGCCCACGTCACCGACACCCCCATGCTCGACGCCGAGGGGCGGCTGGTCGGGATCGTGGGCGTCTCCCACGACGTCACCGCGCGCAAGGCCGCCGAGGAGGAGCTGCGCCGGAGCGCCGAAGAGCTGGCCGACTTCTTCGACAACGCCAGCATGGGGCTGCACTGGGTGGCCGCCGACGGCACCATCCTGCGCGCCAACCGGACCGAGCTGGAGATGCTGGGCTACGCGCCCGAGGAGTACGTCGGCCACCACATCGCCGAGTTCCACGCCGACCCGCACGTCATCGACGACATCCTGGCGCGCCTGGCCCGCGGGGAGACGCTGCTGGACTACGAGGCGCGCATGCGCGGCAAGGACGGCACGTTCAGGCACGTGCTGATCAACTCCAACGTCCTCTTCCGCGGCGGCGAGTTCGTCCACACGCGCTGCCTCACCCGCGACGTCACCGACCTGCTGCGCCTGAAGGACGAGGCCGAGGCCGCCAGCCGGGCCAAGAGCGATTTCCTGGCGGTGGTCTCGCACGAGCTGCGCACCCCGCTCAACGCCATCATCGGCTACGGGGAGCTCCTGGTCGGCGAAGTGGTGGGGCGGGTGAACGAGACGCAGCGGCACCACCTGGACCGCATCCTGGCCAGCGCCGCCCTCCTGCGCGAGCTGATCGACCAGCTCCTGAGCCTGTCGCGCATCGAGGCGGGCGAGGAGACGCTCCGCCGCGACGCCGTGGACGTGGCGGCGCTGGCGGCCGAGGTCGCCTCCGTCGTCCAGCCGCTGGCCGCCCGCAAGGGGCTGGCCTTGGAGGTCGACGTGGCGCCGTTCCCCGCCCCGCTCTGCACCGACCGGTCCAAGCTGCGGCAGATCCTGCTGAACCTGCTCTCCAACGCGGTGAAGTTCACCGACCACGGCTCGGTGACGCTCGCCGCCCGCTGCGACGGCGCAGGCGCGGCCGCGGTGTTCGAGGTGCGCGACACCGGCCCCGGCATCCCGCCCGAGCACTGGGAGACGATCTTCGCCCCGTTCACCCAGCTCGACCAGTCGCGCACGCGGCGCGAGGGGGGCACCGGGCTCGGGCTCACCGTCACCCGCCGCTACTCCGCGCTCCTGGGCGGCGACGTGACGGTGGCCAGCACCGTCGGCCGGGGGACGGTGTTCACCGTGCGGCTCCCGCTGGGCGCCTGAGCGCGCGTCCGGCCGAAGTACCGAAGCCTCGGGTCACCTCCTCGCCATCCAATTTTGCAGCTGGGGCGGCATAAGCCCTGGTAGGTGATGGTTCTCGCACCGAGTCCTGGATCATGAAAATCCCACGAAATTCCTGGACCCTTCTGTTCCCGACGTACGCCTATTCGATCTATCGCTACGAGTTGGCGAAGCATTCCGGAGGAGCTGACGCAAAAGCGAGACGAATCATCCAGCACAATTACGGATACTTCGCCGTCTCTCTGACTCTGCTCGCTCTCGTGGCATTGTTCGAGCTGCAGCATTCGCTCGAAGAGCCATCGATGCTGACCCGGTGGTTTCTGATCTCTTTTATCTGGATTTATCCGGTTTCTCGAATCGTGGAGATCTTCTCGGCTTTCGTCCGCGACGCGCTCGACAAATTCGAGCCTGGCGAGCCCAGGAGTTCCCTCGGTTTCAGGAAGCGCATCGAGCTGGCATTCTTCAGCTACATGGAAGTGATCAACGACTTCGCGCTGATCTACCTTCTTCTTCCCAGATGCATGTTCAGGAATTGCTACGAATTCGCGAACGTGGTCGAGGCCGTCTACTACAGCGGTGTCACGATCGCAACGATCGGATACGGCGACATCTCGCCCAAGCACTGGTTCCCACAGCTCCTCACTTTGTTCGAGGTATTTTGCGGCCCGGTTCTGTTGCTTGTAGCTTTCACGGTATATACGAGTGAAGGGTTGGCCCAGGCACAGCGAAGTCGAAACCGCGACGAGGCATGATCCCGAACCCCAGAGGATGAGATATGCTCGACACCTTCACCGCCGACTCCTTCACGCCGCGCATCGGCGAGACGTTCCGCGTCATCGTGGACGACCAGTGGGAGATGCGCGCCCGGCTGACCTCCGTCACCCCCTGGGGGGCCGAGGGCGCCCGCCGGCCGCGCCAGCCGTTCACGCTCCTCTTCCACGCCCCGCACGACGCGTACGTCCCCCAGCAGATCTACCGCGTCGAGAACGACCACATGGAGCCGTTCGAGATCTTCCTGGTCCCCGTGGGCCCCGACGCGGAGGGGATGCAGTACGAGGCCGTCTTCACCTGAGCGGACGACCCTCGCGCCGGGAGCGTCGCGCGGCGGCGCGGGTCCGTTCGGAGTCCGACCCGTCCCCACCACCCCGAAGAGAGCCATGAGGAGAACACCGCTCGCCGCCCTGCTCGCCCTCGCCGCCGGATGCGCCTCCGGCGGCGCCGGGGGCGGCACCGGGCCGGCCCCCGGCGGCACCGACAGCCGCGTCACCGTGCTGGTGGAGAACAGCACCACCGACCAGCTCCGCGTCACCGGCCGCGGCGCCACCAGCCTGCGCCTGCAGCCGGGGCAGTCGGGGTGCCTGCGCGTCTCCCCCAGCGGCGGGCAGATCACGCTGCTGGCCGAGCCGCTGGGCGGAGGCGAGAACCGGCTGGGCTACGGCGGCTCGGGCAACGCCGCGGCCGGCGGCACCGACAACATCCGCAGCCGCGAGTTCTCGCCCACCGAGGCCACCGCGTGGAGTTGGAAGATCGGCCGCAACGCCCTGAACGGGAACCAGCTGCAGCCCGCCGCCCAGCCGTGCGGGTGAGCGGCGGCGCACACCCGGCCGACGGACACCGCCGGGTGGTCATGAGGTGAATAGACGAGGGGCCGGGCGGCAGCAGCCGCCCGGCCCTTCGTCACGGCGCTCCAGCGGGCCTTACGGCCGCGCGCAGGTGGCGCCGTTCGACTTGTTCACGCTGGAGACGAAGACGTTCGCCTGCGTCAGCCCGGAGTTGTCCGCCACCAGTTCCGCGTCGGTCAGCGGGCCCGAGCCGCTGCTCTCGTACGTGATCGCGCCTCCGTCGCCGCCGAAGTTGCCGTCCAGGTAGGCGTCGAAGAAGCCCGCCGGCGTGCCGGTCACCGTGTTCCCGGTCATCGCCAGGCAGACGTCGTCCTCGAACCTGAACACCGCGATCCCCGCGACGAACGCGTTCGACGGATTCTGGTTGTGGCCGTTCACCGTGTTGTTAGTCAGCACCAGGTCCAGGCTCGACGTGCCCGCGCCGCCGAAGTTGGCCGCCTGGATCCCGTCGGAGCCCACGCTGGTGATGTCGTTGTCGTCGATCACCACCTGCGCCGCGCCGCCCGCCTCGACGGAGACCACCATCCCCGCGGCGCCGGCGTTGCTGATGGAGTTGCGCGCGATGGTGCCGCGGATGGTGGAGGCGTCGCGGGCGTCGACGTTCACCAGCCCGTTCCCGCTCACGTTGCTGAAGGTGTTGTCGGTGACGTCCACCACGGTGGTGGTCGACTGCTGCCCGAGCACCAGCACCGAGCCGCCCTTGCCGGAGACCGTCGACGTCACCTGGTTGTGCTTGAAGACCAGCGTGGTGGTGCCACTGCTGCCGGCCGCCGCCGCGGCCACGAAGACGCCGTTCGTGGCGATGTCGCGCAGCACGCTGCGGCGGACGTCCACCGTCAGGGTCGAGCTCCCGTTCGGCACCACCCGGTAGCCGACGCTGGTGTTCTGGATGGTGCCGCCCGACCCCGCCGTGGCGCCGTCGCCGGTGACCTGGAAGCTGCCCGACACCGAGACCAGGCGCACGCCCTCCGAGCCGCTCCCGCTGGACGAGAGGGCGCGGAAGGAGGCCGCCGCCGTCCCGTTCGTCAGGTCGACCGCCGGCCCGCCGAGCACCCCCACGCTGACGGAGGCGGCGGTGAACGTCCCGAACGCGCTGCCGGCGATCCCGGCCCCGTTCGAGGACGCCACATGCAGCCCCTGCACCGTGTTATTGCTGGCGAGCGCGACCGTGGTCCCCGCCGTGGTGCGCGTCACCGTGGGCGCGCTCCCGGCGGCGAGCAGGACCACCGTCTGGCCGTTGAGCGAGGCCGTGACGTTGGCCGCCACGCCCTGGCCGGTCAGCGCCTGGCCGTTCTTCAGGACGATCCCGTCCTGGTAGCCGGTGGTGCTCCCGTTGCCGGCGAGGAGGAAGATCGTCTCGCCCGCCGCCGAGGCGGTCTCCGCCGCCTTCAGCGTGGTGAACGGCGAGGCGTCGCGCCCGTCGCCCGGGGCCGCGCCGGCGTTGGAAACGTACCACACGCGCGTCGCCACGGTCATCGTCACCGTGGCCGGGGCAGAGGAGTCGGTCCCGTCCGTCGCCGTGTAGGTGAAGCTGTCGCTTCCCGTGAAGCCCGAGGGGCTCAGGTAGGCGAAGCTGCCGTCGGCGTTGATCGTCACCGTGCCGCCGGCGGCGGTCGCGTAGGTGCCCGGCGCGGCGACGCTGAGCGTGTTGCCGGCGTCCGCGTCGGTGTCGTTCGCCAGCACCCCCGGCGCCGCCACCGGGGTGGTGAAGTTGCCGATGGCGTCGAAGGCGTCGTTGTTGGCCACCGGCGGCGTGTTCGGCAGCAGCACCGTCAGCGTGGCCGTTCCGGAGGCGCCGCCGCTCGTGGCGGTGATCGTCACCGTCCCCGGCGACACGCCCGTCGCCAGCCCCGTCTGGTCGATGGTGGCGACCGCCGTGTTCGAGCTCGACCAGGTGACGGTGGGCCCGGTGACCGGGTTGCCGTGCAGGTCGATCAGGGTGGCCGTGAACTGCTGCGTCTGGCCCACGTTGATGGTGGCGGAGGCGGGCGAGACCACCACCTGCCCCACGATCCCCGTCTCGATGCGGAACTTGATCGGCAGCGTCTTGTCGTCCACCAGCGGGATGTACTGCTGCGTGTCGACGTTCTTCAGCTCCTTCCCCGAGCTCACCACGTCCACGTCGGCGTAGCCCAGCAGGAAGGTGCCCACGTAGACGCTGATCCGGTACGTCTTCGCGGGGTCCAGGTTGGAGAGGTTGGTGTGCCAGTTGACCTTGTACAGCTCTTCCGCCGGGCTCACCTGCACCACCTGTCCCCCGAGGCCGCTCGACGTGGTGAAGGTGGCGACGGTGGACCCGCACGAGGTGCCCGACAGCTCGCAGACCACCACGGTCGGCGAGAGCGCCGGGTCGAACGTCCCCGAGAAGCTGGGCGCCGGCACCAGCGGCGGGAGGAAGTAGAAGCCCGGCACCTGCCCGGCGTGGGCGGCGTCGGAGATGGTGGCCCGGGGGCCTTCGGACGGGCCGAGCACCTTGCCGGCGTCGCCCGTGCAGGCCGCGGCGAACAGGATCGCCGCGGCGGTCGCGGCGCGCTTCAGACGTGACATGGGATTCTGCCTCCGAACGGGTGGATTCAGAGCCTCCTCCGCCCCGGCTCGGGACGGAGCTGCTCCCGCCGGCCCGACGAGCAGAAGTCTCGGCGGACCCGACGGTTAGGATGGAACTGCGCCTGCGGTGACTGAAAAGGTGCGAGAACCTCGCCGGCGGGCGGAGCCTTCTCCGAGTTCCGCAGGGAACGACGCCGCCGGTGAGATGGTGACCCCCGCCGGCCACCGGGACGGGCGCCGGATCGGCGAGGGGAGCGGGCCGTCCGGCCGGACGTAACCGGCCGGATGCGGCGGGCGCCTCGCAGCGGAGGAGCCCTGCCGCGGCCCCGCATCAGGCACGCCCCGTTCCCGACCGGAGAGCGGCCGCAAGCCGTTGCGCGGCAACGAACCAGGACGCAGGAAACGGGCGCGCGCGGCTCTTCGGGTGCAACACCGCGTTACATCGCTGTAATGGGGCCCCCGGCCCCTGCCGCGCGAGTGCTCCGCCCACCGCAACCGGGGCAGCCGCACCGGCTTCGACCGTCTCCGCGGCCGTCAGGGTCCGCGCGCGAGCCCGCCCGCGGTCCGCACAGCCGGAGTGCCGAACGCCGTCCCCGGGCTGCGGCGGGGGCGCGCGCGAAATCCCCGTCCATGGCTTGAGCGGAGCGCTGAACGCCGCGAAGATGCGCGGACCGCGCGGCACAAGCGTGCGGTGGGTCAGGGTGTCCGGCGGCGCAGGGCGGAGTCGTGTGGCGCGGCCGCGGCGGAGCCTGTGAATCCCGAAAGCGGCTCCACGCGAAGGCAGGAACCGCACCACGCCGACGCCCTTTTCAGACAGTACGTAAACTATAGGTAATAAAGGACTTGCGTGCAACCCGAGCGTCTCGCCCCTCGTCCACCGCGGCATGTTTGGGACAGGCGTGCCGCATGCCGGGGCAGCGCTCCCCCACTTTTGTTTCCGCGTCTCGGGAAATGTCCAGATCGGCTCCGCCCGCGCCCGGAAACCCTGCGGATGAGCCGCGCGCCTCCGGGGAAGCGTGCCCGACCCGGGAAGGTGGAGGGAGGAGCGAGGAGGAGCCTCAGGGCGACGTCGTGGACACCGGCTCGCGTCCGCGGCGCCGGACACAAACGGAGCCGCGG
>DASVWD010000160.1 GCA_036389795.1 Longimicrobium sp. | reverse complement strand
GGACGTCGCGGAGAGCGCGCCGGGCGTGCCGATCGGGCGGCCGAAGGCGAACACGCGCGCCTACGTGCTGGACCGGGCGGGCGAGCCGGTGCCCGTCGGCGTGGTCGGCGAGCTGTACGTGGGCGGCGCGGGCGTGGCGCTGGGCTACCTGGACCGGCCGGAGCTGACGGCGGAGCGCTTCGTGGCCGACCCGTTCGGCGCGGAGCCGGGCGCGCGTCTCTACCGCACGGGCGACCTGGTGCGCCGGCGCGGCGACGGCGCGCTGGAATTCGTGGGGCGGACCGACTTCCAGGTGAAGGTGCGCGGCTTCCGCATCGAGCCGCGGGAGATCGAGGCGCGGCTGCTGGAGCACCCGGGCGTGCGCGAGGCGGTGGTGGTGGCGCGCGAGGACGGCCCCGGCGAGAAGCGGCTGGTGGCGTACTACGCGGGCCCCGCGGGCGCGGTCGAGGCGGACGTCCTCCGCTCCCACCTGGTGGAGCGCCTGCCGGAGCACATGGTGCCGGCGGCATACGTGCGGCTGGAGGCGCTGCCGCTGACGCCCAACGGGAAGGTCGATCGCAAGGCGCTCCCGGCGCCGGAGGAGGACGCCTACGCGGCGCGCGCGTACGAGGCGCCGGCGGACGAGACGGAAGCCGCGCTGGCGGAGGTCTGGTCGGAGGTGCTGGGCGTGGAGCGGGTGGGCCGCCGCGACAACTTCTTCGAGCTGGGCGGCAGCTCGATCCTGGCGGTGAAGCTGGTCGAGCGGATGCGGCAGCGGGGCCGGCACGCCCGGGTCCAGGCGCTGTTCACCACGCCCACGCTGGCGGGGCTCGCGGCCCTGGTGGAGAGCGAGTCGCCGGAGGCGCAGGCGCCCCCCAACCGGATCCCCACCCCCTGCGACGCCATCACCCCGGAGATGCTCCCGCTGGTGGAGCTGAGCCAGGCGGAGATCGACCGGGTCACGGCCGCGGTGGAGGGCGGCGCGGCGAACGTCCAGGACGTCTACCCGCTGGCGCCGCTGCAGGAGGGCGTCCTCTTCCACCACCTGATGGCCGCGGAGGGCGACCCCTACCTGCTGTCGGCGCTGTACACCTTCGACCGCCGGGAGCGCCTGGACGCGTACCTGGCGGCGCTGCAGGCGGTGATCGACCGCCACGACATCCTGCGCACGTCGGTGATGTGGGAAGACCTCCCCGAGCCGGTGCAGGTGGTGTGGCGCCAGGCCCGGCTGCAGGTGGAGGAGGTGGAGGTGGACCCCGCCGGCGGCGACGCGGCGCAGCAGCTCCACCGCCGCTTCGAGCCCCGGCGCCACCGCATCGACGTGCGCCGCGCGCCGCTGATGCGGGCGTACGTGGCGCGCGACGCGGCCCGGGAGCGCTGGGTCCTCCTCCAGCAGCAGCACCACCTGATCGGCGACCACGTGACCAAGGAGGTGCTGCAGGAAGAGGTCCGGACGCACCTGGAAGGTCGCGCGGACCTTCTCCCGGCGCCGCTGCCCTTCCGCGACTTCGTGGCCCGGGCGCGGCTGGGGGTGAGCCGCGCCGGGCACGAGGCGTTCTTCCGCGAGCTGCTGGGCGACGTGGAGGAGCCCACGGCGCCGTTCGGCCTGCTGGACGCGTGGGGCGACGGGTCGGGGATCGCCGAGGCGCGGCGGGCGGTGGACCCCGCGCTGGCGGCGCGGCTGCGCGAGCGGGCGCGGACGCTGGGGGTGAGCGCGGCCGCCGTGTGCCACGCGGCGTGGGCCGGGGTCCTGGCGCGGACGTCGGGGCGCGGCGACGTGGTGTTCGGGACCGTGCTCTTCGGGAGGACGAGCGGCGGCGCGGGCGCGGACCGCGTGCTGGGGCCGTTCATCAACACCCTCCCGGTCCGCGTGCGCGTGGGCGAGGCGGGGGTGGAGGCGAGCGTGCGGGCCACGCACGCGTTGCTGGCGGAGCTGCTGCGGCACGAGCACGCCTCGCTGGCGCTGGCGCAGCGGTGCAGCGGCGTGGCCGCGCCGGCGCCGCTCTTCACCGCCATGCTCAACTACCGCCACAGCGCGGGCGCGGCGCCGTCGCGCCCGGACGAGGCGGACCGGGTCCGGGAGGGGATCCGCGGGAACTGGACGAACTACCCGGTGACGCTGCTGGTGGACGACCTGCGCGACGGGGGGTTCACCCTGACGGCGCAGGTGCCGGCCTCGGTGGGCCCGGAGCGGGTGTGCGCGATGGTGCACCGGGCGCTGGAGGGGGTGGTGGAGGCGCTGGAGGCGGCGCCCGGGCGCGCGCTGTCGCGGGTGGACGTGCTCCCGGAAGCCGAGCGGCGGCGGGTGGTGGAGGAGTGGAACGCCACGGACACGGCGAGTCCCGACGCCTGCCTGCACGAGCTGTTCGAGGCGCAGGCGGAGCGGACTCCGGACGCGGCCGCGCTCACGTTCGAAGGCGAGACGCTCAGCTACGCCGAGCTGAACGCGCGTGCCAACCGTCTGGCGCACCACCTCCGCGGGCGCGGCGTGGGCCCGGACGTGCGCGTGGGGCTGTGCGTGGAGCGGAGCCTGGAGATGATGGTGGGGCTGCTGGGGGTGCTGAAGGCGGGGGGCGCGTACGTGGCGCTGGACCCCGAGTACCCCGAGGAGCGGCTGCGCTACATGCTGGTCGACAGCGAGCCGGCGCTCTTGCTGACGCACGGGGCCGCGGCGGAGCGGCTGGGCGGCCTGGGCGTGCCGGTGGTGGCGCTCGGGCGCGACGCCTCGTCCTGGGCGGGGGATCCGGAGACCAATCCGCCGCGCGCCGGTCTGACGCCGCGCCACCTGGCGTACGTGATCTACACCTCGGGCTCCACCGGCCGGCCCAAGGGGGTGATGGTCGAGCACAGGAGCGCGGCCAACGCGCTCGGCTGGATGCAGCGGGCGTGGCGGCTGGGTCCTGGCGACGCGGTGCTGCAGAAGACACCGTACAGCTTCGACGCCTCGCTGCGGGAGCTGCTGCTGACGCTGCTGGCCGGGGCGCGCCTGGTGCTGGCGCGCCCCGGCGGGCAGCGCGACCCCGCCTACCTGGTGGAGACGGTGCGCCGCGAGGGCGTCACCGTGCTCCACTTCGTCCCCTCCTTCCTCCAGGTGCTGGCGCAGGAGCCGGGCTTCGCCGGCTGCGACGCGCTGAAGCGGGTGGTGTGCGGGGGCGAGCCGCTGGCTCCCGAGCTGGTGCGGCGCTTCTACGGTCAGCACCCGGGAGCGCGGCTGCACAACGTGTACGGGCCCACCGAGGCCGCGGTGGACGTGACCGAGTGGAGCTGCGCGCCGGAAGCCGAGGGGGAGCGCACCCCGATCGGGCGTCCGATGGCGAACGTGCGCGTCTACGTGCTGGACGATGGCGGCGAGCCGGTGCCGGTGGGCGTGGCGGGCGAGCTGTACCTGGGCGGAGTGCAGGTGGCGCGCGGGTACCGCAACCGGCCCGGGCTGACGGCCGAGCGCTTCGTGGCGGACCCGTTCGGGGGCGAGCCGGGGGCGCGGCTGTACCGCACGGGCGACCTGGGGCGGTGGCTCCCGGACGGCACGCTGGAGGTGCTGGGCCGGGGCGACCAGCAGGTGAAGGTGCGCGGCTACCGGATCGAGCCGGGCGAGATCGAGGCGCGGCTGGCCGAGCATGCGGGGGTGCGCGAGGCGGCGGTGGCGGCGCGCGAGGACGGGCCGGGCGAGCGGCGGCTGGTGGCGTACTGGGCGGGCGAGGGGTCGCTGGAGGCGGAGGCGCTGCGGGCGCACCTGGCGGAGAGGCTCCCGGAGCACATGGTGCCGGCGGCGTACGTGCGGCTGGAGGCGCTGCCGCGCACCCCGGGCGGGAAGGTGGACCGCCGGGCGCTGCCGGCGCCGGAGGGGGAGGCGTACGC
>DASVWD010000159.1 GCA_036389795.1 Longimicrobium sp. | reverse complement strand
GCCGCCGGCGGCCGCGCCGATGCCGGTCGAAGCGGAACGACGCACTTGCCCGGCGACGCGGCGCGGCGGCATGTTTCGCGGCCGGTGTGATCGGCTCCATCTCTTCCCGTCCCGCTCTCTCTCTCCCCGTGGCCGCAGCGCGCATCCATCCCGCCGACCGGGCGACGCTGTTCATCCTCGCGGTCGTGACGGCCACGCTGGCGGTGGCGTACGCGGGCGGCGCGCGGGTGGGCGGGGAGCTGGCGCTGCACGCGGGGCTGCTGGCGGGGTTCGGCGCGGTGGCGTGGGCGCTGGCGCGGCGGCCGGGGGCGTTCGCGCGCGCGCTGGCGGTGATCGCGGTGATGTTCACGCTCTACACCACGCTCGGCCACGTCGCCTTCCGGGCCGTCCCCTGGGTCGCCGACCCGTGGCTGGCGACGGCGGACGAGGCGCTCCTCTTCGGCGACTCGCCGTCGCTGTGGCTGGACCCGCTGGGAGCGACGCGCTGGGTGGAGTTCCTGAGCATCTTCTACGCGTCGTTCATCCCCTACCTGTACGTCTCCATCTTCCTGGGGCTGGTGGGGCGGCCGGCGGGGGAGCGCGAGGAGTTCATCACCGGCTTCGCCATCCTGTACGCGCTGAGCTTCCTGGGCTACCTCTTCCTCCCGGCGCGCGGCCCCATCGTCCAGCTGGCGGACCAGTTCGCCACGCCGCTCTCGGGCGGGTTCTTCCACGGGGTCGTGACGAGGTCGGTCGAGGCCCTGGGTGGGCCGCACGGCGCCTTCCCCAGCCTGCACCTGGGCGCGTCGTTCTTCGCGATGTACTTCGACTTCCGGCACCGCAACACGCTGCGCGGGCTGATCTACGTTCCCCTCGTGGTCCTGATCGCCGCCGCGACGCTGGTACTGCGCTACCACTACGTGGTGGACCTGGTCGCGGGGGTCTTCCTGGCGCTCGTGGCCGGCCGCGCGGCGCGCGCGCTGCTCGCCCGGCGCGCGGTGCCCGCGCTCGAGGCGGAGGGGGCGGCGTGATCTACCGCTTCGTCCGCGCGCTCTGGAGGGCGGCGCTCTTCGGCTTCTTCCGGCGCGTGGACGTGCAGGGGCGGGGCAACGTCCCGGAGCGCGGGCCGGTGCTCTTCGTGGCCAACCACACCAACGCGTTCGTCGACCCGCTGCTCATCATCACGCGCATCGAGCGGCCGGTGACGCTCACGGCCAAGAGCACGCTGAAGCGGAACCCGCTGCTGCGCCTGCTGATGCGGGCGCTGAACGTGGTGGAGTTCCACCGCGCGCAGGACGTGGAGCAGGGCGCCGACCCGGCGAAGAACGTGGACGCGCTCTCCGCGTGCCGGCGTCGGCTGGCGGAGGGCGGCGCGGTGTGCATCTTCCCCGAGGGGGTGAGCCACTCGGATCCGGGCTTACGGCCGTTCAAGACGGGCGCGGCGCGCATCGCGCTGGACTTCGTGGCGCACCACCCCTCGCTCGCCGTGGTGCCGGTGGGCCTGCACTTCGAGGCGAAGGAGCGCTTCCGCTCGGCGGCGGGGATCGTCTTCGGCGAGCCGTTCGACGCGGGGGAGTGGCGGCGCGCGCACCCGGAGGCCGGCCCGCGCGAGCTGACGGACCTGGTCGAGGCGCGGATCCGCGAGCTCACCACCAGCTACGCGGCCGAGCGCGACGTGGAGACCTTCACCCGCGCGGCGGAGCTGCTGGAGGTGGCGGGCGTGCCCCCGGCGCCGCTCGGGCGCGAGGAGCCGGCGGACGTGGCCGGGCGGGTGCGGACCATCCACCGCCTCCAGGCGGGGCGCGAGCGCCTGGCGAGGGAGCGGCGCGAGGAGCTGGCGGCGCTGGAGGGGCGGCTGGCCGGGCTGTACGGCGAGCTGGGGCGGCTGGGGATCACCGCGCCGGAGCTGTTCCTGCCGGTGGAGCCGGGGCGCGCGGCGTTCTTCGTCTTCCGCGAGCTGGAGCTGCTCCTGGTGGGCCTGCCGATCGCGGCGTGGGGGACGGTGAACCACTGGCTGCCGTACGGCGTGCTGAAGGCGCTGGTGCGGAAGATGTCCACCGACCGCGACCACTTCGCCTCGAACGCCGTCTTCCTGAGCCTCCCGGTCTTCCCCCTCTTCTGGGCGCTGCAGATCCTCGCCGTCGCCGTCCTGGCGACGCCGTTCTGGACCGTGCTCTACGCGCTGTCGCTGCCGTACGCCGGGGCCGTGGCGCTGCTCTACCGCGACCGCGCGGGCGGGGCGTGGCGGCGCGCCCGCACCTTCCTCCTCTTCGTCCGCCGCCCGGAGGCGCGCCGCAAGCTGGTCGCTGAGGCGCGGGCGATCGACGCGGAGATCCGGCGGCTGGCGGCGGAGTGGGAGGCGCAGCCGGCAGCACCGGCGTCGAGTGCCATGTGACGAGCGCCTGATCTCGCGATTAGTTTGATGTCGCGCCGTATCCGGGGGAGTCTGGTAGCCCCCCACCCCGCAGGGTTGCGAATATAAAGGAAATTAGTAAAGTTATCTGTATCTTGGATAAGATCGATAACCTTCGTAACTTTGCTATGGATCCAACAACGAACCCGTTTGCTCCCGGAGCCGGGACACAACCTCCGGAACTCGCTGGCCGCGACCAGATCATCGCGGACGCGAGGGTTACGCTTGGCCGGGTGAAGGCGGGGCGTGCCGCCCGGAGCCAGATGCTCCTCGGCTTGCGCGGCGTGGGGAAAACGGTGCTCCTCAACCGCATCGCCGAGATCGCGGACGAACTGGAGTACCAGACTGTCATGCTGGAGGCTCCGGAGAGCAAACGGCTGGCCGAGCAGCTAGTCCCACCTTTGCGCAAGCTGCTCTTCAGGCTCAGCCGTATCGAGCGGGTGCAGGTCCGGGCGCGTCGGGCACTCGGTGTTCTGCGCTCCTTCGCCAGCGCTTTCAAGGTGGCGGTCGGCGACGTCGAATTCGGAGTGGAGCCCGAGACCGGGACGGCCGATTCGGGAAGCCTGGAGTCGGACCTGCCGGAAGTGCTGCTGGCGGTCGCCGAGGCCGCGAAAGCGGCGGACAGCGCGGTCGCGCTCTTCATCGACGAGGTGCAGTACGTGTCGGCGGAAGACCTGGCGGCGCTGATCGTCTCGGTGCACAAGATCGGCCAGAAGGGGCTCCCGTTCGTGCTCTTCGGCGCGGGCCTGCCGCAGCTCGCCGCGCTCGCCGGTGATGCCAAGTCGTATGCCGAGCGGCTGTTCGCCTTTCCCGACGTCGGGCCGCTACCGCCGGAGGACGCGAAGAATGCCATCCGTGAACCCACGCTGCGCGAAGGCGCCGACATCACGGACCGGGCGCTGGATATTATCGTGGATACGACGCGGGGCTATCCGTACTTCCTTCAAGAGTGGGGATACCATGCCTGGAACGTGGCCGATGCGTCGCCGATCGAGGTGGAGGACGCCGAACGCGCGACCCAGCACGCGCTCGACCACCTCGACAAAGGTTTCTTCCGGGTGCGCATGGACCGGCTCACCCCGCGCGAGAAAGACTATGTGCGGGCGATGGCCGAACTGGGTCCGGGACCGCACCGGTCGGGTGACATCGCTCGCGTCCTGGGCGAGGACGTGTCCGCAGTCGCGCCGCTGCGCAACGGGCTCATCCGCAAGGGGATGATCTACAGCCCGGCCCATGGCGACACGGCGTTCACGGTCCCGATGTTCGATGCGTTCATGCGCCGTTCCATCCCTGACTGGAGTCTGCCCGATGCCCGGAAGGGGCGGAGGACACGCTCCCAGCGCGACCGGTAGGCGGATAACGAACCGGTTACATCTGGTTCGCCCCAGCCGCGGAGTCGGAGCGCCACAGGCGAACGGTGAATCTTAAAAAGTTTAGCGAAGTTATCTTGGAATGAGATAACACTGTGGGCCGGGCCGACCTTTCTCATGGCGCCCTGCGCAGGATCCTCCTGTTGGACGGCTGAACCTGCCCATCCGGTCTGGCCCACTTCGATTGGCGTTCCTCGATCCGAATTCCCATGATCCTCGAGTTCACCGACGACGCGGCCACCGAGCCCTCCGCCGCGGGCGGCAAGGGGGCGAGCCTCGCCCGGCTCACGCAGGGCGGCTTTCCCGTGCCGCCGGGCGTGGTGGTGCCCGCGGCGGCGTACCGCGCGTTCCTGGCCGCGGTGCCGGGGCTGGAGGCGCGCATCGCCGCGCTCACGCCCGGGGACGCGGCCGCGCTCCACGCCCAGTGCGCGGAGGTGCGCGCGCTGCTCGTCTCGCATCCGCTCCCGCCGGAGGTGGACCAGGCGCTCCGGGCGCGGCTGCCGCCGCTGCTGGGGGGCGGGCGCGTCTCCGTGCGCTCCTCGGCCACGCTCGAGGACCTGGCGGGCGCCGCCTTCGCCGGGCAGCACGACACCTACCTCGACGTGGCGGGGGTGGACGGGGTGATCGAGGCGGTGCGGCGCTGCTTCGCCTCGCTCTGGGAGGACCGGGCGGTGCGCTACCGGCACGAGCGCGGCTTCGGCGCGGCGGGCGCGGCGATGGCGGTGGTGGTGCAGCGGATGGTGGCGAGCGAGGTGGCGGGCGTGGCGTTCTCGATGAACCCCGTCACCGGCGACCTGGACCAGGTGGTGGTCAACGCCGCCTTCGGGCTGGGCGAGACGGTGGTCTCCGGCGAGGGCGGGATCGACCAGTACGTCCTCTCGCGCCGGACCGGCGAGGTGGTGCAGCGCGCGGTCGGCACCAAGGCGCACGCGCTGGTCTCCACCCGGCACGGGACGGAGCGCGTCGAGGTGCCGCCGGAGAAGCGCGACGCGCCGGCGCTCTCGGACGCGGAGCTGGCCGAGCTGCTGCGGCTGGTGGTGCGGGTGGAGCGCTTCTACGCCTTCCCGCAGGACACCGAGTGGGCGGTGGCGGGCGGCACGCTGTACCTCCTCCAGTCGCGCCCGGTGACCGAGTTCCCCGCCCGCTGGACGCGCGACGAGTCGGCCGAGCGCTTCCCCAACCCGGTGACGCCGCTCACCTGGGACTTCACCACCGAGGGCTTCCACGAGTCGCTGGCGTACTCGCTGGAGCTGCTCGGCTACCCGCCGTTCGCGGGGAAGTGGTTCGAGCGCTTCGACGGCTACGTCTACGGCAACCAGACGGCGGTGCAGCTCTTCACGCAGGCGCTGCAGGTGCGCTTCGACTCGCTGGAGGAGCTCAGCTCGAAGCGGCAGTGGCTGATCGACCGCTACCGCTGGGTGCAGGAGCTCCCCGTCACCTGGGCGCGCGACCTCGACCGCTACCTGCTCGCCCTGGGCCGCTTCGCCGCCGTCGACCTGGAGACGCTGCCCGACGGCGAGCTCTGGCGGCACCTGCGGGCGGTCGACCGGCTGGGGCGCGAGTACTTCCTCCCCAACATCGCCATCTCCATCACCCAGGGCGTGCTGCACCGCACCCTCTTCACCCTGGTGGCGATGCTGGTAGGCCGCGAGCGGGCGCCGGCGCTCTACGACGCGCTCACCTCGTTCTGCGAGACCAAGACGAACCTGGTGAACGCGGACCTGTACCGCCTCTACCGCGTGGTCCGCGGCGAGCCGGAGCTGGAGCGGCTGCTGACGGAGGTGGACCGGCGGAGGGCGTGGGAGGAGGGGATGCTGGAGCGCTTCCCGGCGTTCGCGTCCGGCTTCCGGCGCTTCCTGGAGAACCACGGGCACCGCGAGGTGGACTTCGACGCCTACGTGCCCACCTGGATCGGGCAGCCCTGGGTGGTGCTGGAGAACCTGCGCCTGATGCTCCTCCAGGGCGACGTGGCCGACCCGGCGCCGCGCGAGGGGAGCTTACGCGCGCGCCAGTCCGCCGCGGAGCGCGAGTACCTGGCGCTGGTGCCCGAGGAGCTGCGCAACTTCGCCGCCGAGGTGCTGCGGCTCACGCGCGCCTACACGGGGCTCGACGACCTGGAGCACTACCAGACCACGCGGCTCTCCATCCCCTTCCGCGCGGCGCTGGTGGAGGTCGGCCGCCGGCTGGTGGGACGCGGCGTGGTGGAGCGGCCGGAGGACGTCTTCTTCCTGCGCAAGCGGACGCTGACGGCGCTGATGGAGGGCGAGCCGGTGGAGGATGCCGCCGCGGAGGAGGCGCGGCGCGAGCGGGCGGCGTACGAGGCGGCCAAGCGCGCCGCCCCGCCGCGCGTCTACGGCGAGGAGCCCGAGGCCGCGGCGGAGGGGGCGCTGCGGGGGCTCCCCGGCTCGCCGGGCGTGGCGGAGGGGCCGGTGTGCCGGGTGCACGGGGTGGAGGACTTCGCGCGCTTCGTCCCCGGCTCGGTGCTGGTGGCGCGGACGACGAACCCCGCGTGGACGCCGCTCTTCTACTCCGCCTGCGCGGTGGTCACCGAGAGCGGCGGCCCCCTCTCCCACGGCGCCGTCACCGCCCGCGAGGTCGGCGTCCCCGCCGTGATGGCCGTGCACGGCGCGCTGTCGAGCCTGCACGACGGCGAGCGCGTGCGGGTGAACGGGACGCAGGGCCTGGTCTCGCGCGCGGAGGTGGCGGCGGCGGTGTGATCCGGGCACGACCACGCCCGCGGAGCGGCAGAACCTCCGACGCGCGTCGGCTGGCGCTTACACTACGGAGTGGAGGCGGAGATGATCGTCGAGGCTGACACGCTGGCGGCCATGATCCAGGCGCGGGAAGCGCATCGAACCGCCACGCTCGCGCTCACCGGGGTTGGTCTCACGTTCCTGGGAACGCTCGCCGTAGCTTTCTGGAACGGGTGGAACACCTGGAGGATCGCCAGGCTGCAGGGCGCGAGCCAGGAGCAGAATACGCGTCTCGAAGCCGCGCTGGCAGCGCAGAAATCGGAGCAGGACGCGAGGCGCGATTACGAGTACGAGGCGAGAAAGCGCCTGTACAAGGAATGCGAGCCGCTGCTGTTCCGTCTCGCGGAAGCGTCCGAGAGCGCCTTCCACCGCGTCTACAGCCTCGCGCGGACTGCCCGCCTGGGCCACCTGGGCCCGCCCGGCGGCCCGAGCTGGCTGGACGGAGGATACTATCTGTCTTCCACCATCTACAATCTGCTGGCTCCCGCCGCCTGGTTCCGGCTTCTCCAGGAGCGGCTGACGGGGGTGGACCTCGCGGTGGACGAGAAGATCGAAGCGCAGTACCTCCTGGCGAAACGGATGTACATCTCGTTCACCGACGAGTTCGAGTTCGCGCGTCTCGACCATGACTTGCCGTACGAACCGTTCGACCACGACTGGAAGACGAAGCGGATTTCCGATCCTGCCAGGTACTGGAGGCAGGGCGTTACGCTCGGCTGGCTCGATGTGGCCGTGGAAGCCCTCATCCTCCGGGAGAAGGATGCGCCTCCGCGCTGCCTGAGCTTCGGGGAGTTCCAGAAGGCGTTCGAGGATGACGTCCCGAAGCACGGAGGAGAGAAGTTCGGGCGCTTCCTGGAAATCTTCCAGTACTTCCACCCCAGGACCCGTCCGGTGCTCTGGCGCATGCTCGTCACGCAGGCTCTCCTTCACAAGGCGCTCTATTCCATGGCCCAGAGCCGCGCCGCAACGATCGGGAAGGTCCTTTCGGTCGGAACGGTGATGGTCACGGAGCTGGAGAACTTCGACTGGCGTCCCCCGGAGGAGCGGAATCCGGAATCGTTCAAGCAGGTATCGGAGCCTTTCCGGGTCGCTCAGCGCTACCTGACCACCCATTTGCCCCAGTCCATCGCGTTCTGATGGCGCGAGGCCGCCGGGCAAAACCCTGGCGCGGCCCGCGCATTTGCGCGATCTTGTTGGCGCCAACCGTTCCCCCTCCCCTAAAATCTTCTTCTCACCCCTATCCCCATCCACACCATGCAGATCGTGATCACGATCTGCGCGGCGGTGATGATCGCCGTCGCGCTGTACGTGGAGAAGCGCCGCTCGGCCGGCTTCTACTCGCGCCTGGACGAGCTGTACCAGGAGCGCGCCCGCTTCTGGCGCAAGCGGCTGCTCCTGGCCGACCCCGCGCGCCCCGACGCCGACGTGCTCCGCACCCAGTGCCACCAGCACTCGCAGCGCGTCCGCCAGCTCACCGACGAGCTGCGCACCCGCTACCGCGACGAGTCGGCGAAGACCGAGGTGATCTCCTCGTCGCACGACATGGAGCTGCGGGCGATGACGGACACCCTCGCCCGCCCCACCCCCGACGCCACCGAGCAGCAGGCCGCCAAGCAGTTCCTCTCCACCGCCAACCAGTCGGTCTCGTGGGTGGCGCCGAAGCGGCAGGGGGTGCTCGACTGGGCCGAGTTCGCGCGCCTGGCGGCCGTGGGCGCGGTGGTGGGCGCCTACCTGGCGTCCACGCTGCCCAGGCGCTTCCTGGTCGAGCTGCCGCCCGACTTCGACCGGGTGACGGCGATGATGCGCGGGGCGCCGGTGGGCGCGGCGGCGGGGGTGATGCTCTCCAACTGGTTCGGCCCGCTGATGAAGAAGAAGATGCGCCCGGCGCTCATCTCGGTGGGCGTCCTGGCGCTCGGGCTGCTGGTGGTGGAGGGCCCGCCCTCGCCCGGCCGCACGCGCGAGGTGCTGCGGGCGATGGTGGGCGAGACCGGCTGCCCGCGCGCCATGCCCCACGTGGGCAGGAGCGACGTGTCCGGCCTCTCGGCCGAGGAGCAGTGCGCGGTGGTGTGGCGCGCCGCCACCCTCGTCGCCGACCCCGCCGACGACATGCAGGCCATGTTCGGCGTCCGCAACCTCCCCGGGATGACGGTGGAGAGCCTGGCCGAGACCGACGGCGACGCCGCCGCTGCGACCGGCGCGGCCTGGGTGGTGACCTTCGCGGCGGCCGGCGGCGCGAAGTACGGCGTCCACGTCAGCAAGAGCACCGGCGAGGCCGGCTTCGGCTCCGTCCGGGGCGCGGGTCTCGGCGAGGAGTCGTTCTGACGTCGTGCTCTGGCGCGGAGCGCCCGCGCGGTAGTGCTTGCGCGCGGGAGGTCCGCGCGTCAATTTCTGCGCACCCGATTGTCCTTTCCCGCCTCCGGGCGGTCCCGCGCCGGGCCGGCGCCCTTCACGCTCTCGCCACTTCCATGTCACGCAACCGCATCCCCCTGTACGCGTCGGCGCTGCTGCTGCTCGCCGGCTGCGTCAGCGCCCGGTCCACCCTGCTGGTGCCCGGCGCCCAGCACGCCCCGGTCCCCGAAGACCAGGTCACCGTCTTCCTGCGCGAGGAGGAGGTCCCCTCCACCTGCCAGCGCTACGCCCTGATCCACACCTCGGGCGACGTGGACATGACCGGCGAGACGGAGATGATCAACGCCGCCAAGCGCCGCGCCGGCAAGATCGGCGCGAACGCCATCCTGCTGGGCACCGTCCGCGAGCCCAGCAGCGGCCGCCGCGTCGCCGCGGCCGTCTTCGGCGTCTCGAAGGACCGCAAGGGGCAGATGATCGCGTACCGCTGCCCCGAGTCCGGCGCGCCCGCGCCCGCTCCGGCCGCGCCCGCTCCGGCCCCGGCTCCCTGAGCCCGGAGGGGCACCCATCGCGACGAGCCGCCCGCACGGACCTGCCGTGCGGGCGGCTTTCGCGTTTACCCGGCTCCAGGGCTCACACCGGCGCTGGCACCGGCGGACGCTCCGGGCCGGTCCCGGCGCCGGTCCGGCGGATGGCGCCGGCGATCTCGTCCAGGTCCGCGTCGGTCAGGCGCAGGGTGGCGGCGGGGAGCCAGCCGTCCACCTGCTCCGGGCTCCGCGCGCCGACGATGGCCCCGGTGACGCCCGGCCACGCGAGCGTCCACGCCACCGCCACCGCCGCCACGGTGGCCCCGTGGCGCTCGGCGACCGGGCGCAGCGCCTCCGCCAGCGCCAGGTTGCGCTCCAGCCCCTCGCCGGTGAAGTCGGGCGAGCGCGACCTCCAGTCGTCGGCGGGGAGATTCGCCGCGCGCGCCCGGTCGAAGGCGCCGGTCAGCAGCCCGGACTGCATCGGGCTGTAGACGATCACGCCGGTCTCGTGCGCGTCGCACCAGGGGAGCTCCGCGGCCGCCGCGTCGCGGTCGATGGCCGAGAACGGCGGCTGCAGCGTGTCGACGTGCCCCAGCCGCTCGGCCGCGGCGAGCTGCCGGGCGTCGTGGTTGGAGAGGCCCACCGCGCGCGCCTTCCCCTCCGCCTTCAGCTCCAGCAGCGTCCCCCAGTAGTCCTCCAGCGGCGTGCCGTCTTCCGCAGGCCAGTGCATCTGGTAGAGGTCGATCCGCTCCACCCGCAGGCGCCTGAGCGACGCCTCGACCTCGCGCCGGATGCTGGCCGGGTCGCCCACGCGCCGGGGCGGGGCTTCGCGGTCGCGCTCGTCCCACACCAGCCCGCACTTGGTGAACACGTACGGCCGCTCGTCCGGCGGCAGCCCGGCGAGCGCCCGCGCGACCACCTCCTCGGAGTGGCCCAGCCCGTAGGCCGCCGCGGTGTCGATCCAGTTGATCCCGCGCTCCACGCAGTGGCGGATGGCGGTGACGGAGTCGTCGTCGTCCTGGCTCCCCCACCCGAACGCCCACCCCGCCCCGCCGATCGCCCACGCGCCGAAGCCGGCGCGCGTGATCTCCATCCCCGTGACGCCCAGCGGCGCCACCGGCAGCTCCGTCCTCATCATTCTTCTCCTTTACGACTTCCTGGCTCGGTCGACCGGATCGGATTCCCTCTCAATCGGTTCAGGAGATGCCGGGAGCGCGCCACCTCGGCGAGCCGCCGCCGCGGAACCGCCGATCTGTAACACGACCGCTCAAAAGAAGCCGCCCGCACGGACCTGCCGTGCGGGCGGCTTTTCGCTGCGCTGAGGAGATCACCCCGCGCTCTGCGCGGCGGCGTGGGCGCGGCCGATGTACTCGCCCATCCGGCGCATGTTGGCGGTGTCGATCCCGTGGATCTGCTCCTCCTCCTGCCACATGCGCTTCACGGAGCTCGCGATCCCGGGGTCGCCGCCGGTGAACGCGCTCACCAGCTCCATCCAGCGCCGGGCCATGTCCTGCACCCGCGGGTCCGCCGGGTCGGTCCCCCTGTCCATCTCGGCCTGGACGTCGGCCATGAGCTGCGCCCACTCGGCCTCGAACTGGCGGATGCGCTCCGGCCCGTACTCCTCGCCGCGGGCCTTGATCTGCTCCAGCTGCTCGGGAGTGTAGTATTTCTCGTGCATCTTGATCATCTCCATCATGCGGATCAGTTCCTCGGCGGAGACGCCCTCCGCCCGGTCCAGCCCGGCGGCGACCGCCTCCAGGCGCTCCACCAGCCGGCGCTGCATGTCGAGCTGCTCCCGCAGCCGGGCCGCGTGGAGCCGGATCACCTCGGCCAGGGAGAGCCCGCGCCGGTCCAGGGCGCCGCGGATCTCCTCCAGCGGCAGCCCCAGGCTCCTCAGCGAAACGATCTGCTGCAGCCTCGCCACGTCGCCCTCCCCGTACTGCCGGTGCCCCGACTGCGTGCGGTGCGACGGCGAGAGCAGCCCGATCTCGTCGTAGTGGTGCAGCGTGCGCACGGACAGCCCCGTGCTGCGCGCCAGCTCGCCCACCTTCCAGAGCCTCGTCACGTCTCTCTCCTTCCCAGGGTCGTGGCCACGACGCGACTACGGTAAGACCTCACGCAACGTGAGGATCAAGAGTCTTCTTTCGTGCCACTAGAAATAGGCCAATCTCCGTCCCCTGCTGTCTCCTGATCGCTCGCTCGCCCGGTGCCGAGCTCACGCGAACCATCAATGAAGAAACGGCGCGCCGGCTCGATCTCGCCGCGGAGGATCGCCGTTCCCTGGCGGACGCTCTCAAGGAGTTCCTGGAAGGCATGGTCATTCATCGATCACCTGCTTTGAGGAGTTCATGCCGATCCCTGTGTGGAGTTTGCGAATGTGTGCAGGCGCCACCAGTGAAGCAACGCGGAATTCCGAGCACCGCGCACTGTCGGCCACCGGCAGTCATGTGGTCGGCGCGCGGTGGCGGACTTGTTGTGTGGGGATGGACCAGCACTCGAAGCTCGGGTACGATTCGCGGCACCAGCGAAGGAGGTGTGATGCCCGACAATCGTCCTGTCGCCCTGCCAGACGGCAGCGTGATCCACAGCGATCCTGAGATCATGGGCGGGACGCCCGTCTTCGTCGGTACTCGCGTTCCAGTGGATACGCTGGTGGAGTATCTGACCGGTGGCTACTCTCTCGACGAGTTTCTGGACAACTTCCCAACCGTTCGCCGCGAGCAGGCGAGCGCCTTCCTTCGCCGGGCAACGAGCGCGCTGCTCCATCGGCTCGGCTGATTCCTCCTCCGCACACGGAGAAATCCCCCCCTTGACACCCTGGTTATCATTCGCACATTGATAGGGTACGGGGGTATCCTACTGCTCAGGATCGAGATCATGACCGAGAACGCAGTCGAGCCGCGGGCGGCGGTGCACGTCGAGGGCGAGCTGAAGGAGCAGGCGCTCGCGCGGCTCCGCCGCATCGAGGGGCAGGTCCGCGGGCTGCAGCGGATGGTGGAGGAGGAGCGCTACTGCGCCGACGTGCTCACGCAGATCGCGTCGGTGCACGAGGCGTTGCGCGGGGTGGGGAAGCTGCTGATGAAGAACCACCTGCGCCACTGCATCACCGACGCGCTCCGCTCGGGCGACGAGCGCCGCGCCGAGGACACCTACGGCGAGGTGCTGGACCTCATGTACAGGCACGCCCGCTGAGGCGGGAGGCGAACATGGAAGCGAAAACGACGGCGGGCCCGGACCCCGGCGCCCGCGGGAACAGAGATAAAGATCCGGCGCGGCCGATGGTGCAGCTCACGTCCGCGCCGCCGCGCCGCGGCGAAGGCGCCCCCGGCGGCGAGCGCGTGGACCTGCCGATCACGGGGATGACGTGCGCGGCGTGCGCCCGGCGCATCGAGAAGCAGCTGTCGAAGGCGCCCGGGGTGCGGCGCGCGGGGGTGAACTTCGCCACGGCGCGCGCCACCGTGGAGTACGACCCGGCGGCTGCCGGCGTGCGCGACTTCATCAGGGTGGTCGAGGACGCCGGCTACGGGACCGCGGGGACGGCGCGCGCCGACTTCGCGGTGGACGACTCGGCGCGCCCCTCCGGCTCTTCGCAGCCGCTGGAGAAGCACCTGCTGGCGCAGCCGGGCGTCGTCTCGGCCGCCTTCAACCTGGGGACGATGGACGTGCGGGTGGAGTACCTCCCGGGCACGACCGGCGCCGCCGCGCTCCGCCGCGCCGTCGAGGACTTCGGCTACCGGGTGCGCGACGTCCCCGGCGGCGGAGAGGGCGCGGCGGCGGAGTCGCTGGCGGCGGCGCACGCGGCCGAGTACCGGAGCTTGCGCGGCCGCTTCTGGGTGGCCGCGCTCCTCTCGCTCCCCGTGCTGGTGATGGCGATGTCGCACGGGCGCGTCCCGTGGCTCGCCTTCCGGGGGCAGGAGTGGGTGCAGCTCGCGCTGACCACCCCGGTGGTCCTCTGGGCGGGCGCGCAGTTCTACCGCGGCGCCTGGGCGGCGCTCCGCCACCGCGCGGCGGACATGAACACGCTGATCGCCACGGGCACCGGCACGGCGTACCTCTACTCCGTCGCGGCGACCCTCTTCCCCGGCTTCTTCGCCATGGGCGCCCACGCGGGGATGGCCATGGAGGGCGGGGCGCGCGCGCCGGTCTACTTCGAGGCGGCCTCCGTCATCATCGCGCTGATCCTGCTGGGGCGGCTGCTGGAGTCGCGCGCCAAGGGGAGGACGGGCGAGGCGATCCGCCGGCTCGTGGAGCTGCAGGCGAAGACGGCGCGCGTGGTCCGCGGCGGCGCGGAGGCGGACGTGCCCGTGGAGGAGGTGGTCCCCGGCGACGTGGTGGTGGTCCGCCCGGGCGAGAAGATCCCGGTCGACGGCGTGGTCGTGGACGGCGCCTCGGCGGTGGACGAGTCGATGCTCACCGGCGAGAGCCTGCCGGTGGAGAAGGGGCCGGGCGACGAGGTGTTCGGCGCCACGCTGAACCGCACCGGCGCCTTCCGCTTCACGGCGACCCGGGTGGGCAGGGACACGGCGCTGCAGCAGATCGTGAAGCTGGTGCAGGACGCGCAGGGCTCGCGCGCCCCGATCGCGCGCCTGGCCGACGTGGTGAGCGGGATCTTCACCCCGGTGGTGATCTCCATCGCCATCGCCGCCTTCGCGGCCTGGTTCGTCCTGGGCCCGGAGGAGACGCGCTTCACCATGGCGCTAGTGAGCTTCGTGTCGGTGCTGATCATCGCCTGCCCGTGCGCGCTGGGGCTGGCGACTCCCACGGCGATCCTGGTGGGCACCGGGAAGGGCGCCGAGCACGGGGTGCTGATCAAGGGCGGCGAGAGCCTGGAGACGGCGCACAAGCTCGACACCATCGTCCTGGACAAGACCGGCACCCTCACCCGCGGCGAGCCCGCGCTGACGGACGTGGCCCCGGCGGACGGCTTCGGCGCGGACGAGCTGCTGCGGCTGGCCGCCTCGGCCGAGCGCGGGAGCGAGCACCCGGTGGGCGAGGCGGTGGTGCGCGGCGCGCGGGAGCGCAACCTCGCGCTCGCCGACGCGGCGGGCTTCCGCGCCGTGGCGGGGCACGGGATCGAGGCCGTCGTCGAGGGCCGTGCGGTGCTCCTCGGCAACGCGAGGCTGCTGCGCGAGCGGGGGATCGACGCGAGCGCGTGGGAGGAGCGCGCCGCGGCGCTGGCGGACGAGGGGAAGACGCCGATGTTCGCCGCGGTGGACGGGCGCCCGGCGGGGCTCCTGGCCGTGGCCGACACGCTCAAGCCCGGGTCGCGCGAGGCGGTGGCGGCGCTCGAGGAGATGGGTCTCGAGGTGGTGATGATCACCGGCGACAACCGCCGCACCGCCCAGGCCGTGGCGCGCCAGGCGGGGATCGACCGCGTGCTGGCCGAGGTGCTCCCCGAGGGGAAGGCGCGCGAGGTGAAGCGGCTGCAGGAAGAGGAGCGGAAGCGGGTGGGGATGGTGGGCGACGGGATCAACGACGCCCCCGCGCTGGCGCAGGCCGACGTGGGCATCGCCATCGGCACGGGGACCGACGTGGCGATCGAGGCCAGCGACGTGACGCTGATCCGCGGCGACCTGCGCGGCGTGGTGACGGCCATCCGCCTGTCGCGGGCCACCATCCGCACGGTGAAGCAGAACCTGTTCTGGGCCTTCGTCTACAACGTGATCGGCATCCCCGTGGCCGCGGGCGTGCTGTACCCGGTCACCGGCTGGCTCCTCTCCCCCGTGCTCGCCAGCGCCGCGATGTCGCTGAGCTCGGTGAGCGTGGTGGCGAACTCGCTCAGGCTGCGGAGGTTCAGGGGAGGTGCGTGAGTGCGTGAGTGCGTGAGTGCGTGAGTGCGTGAGTGCGTGAGTGCGGGAATCACGTGGAGAACCAAGGATCTGTCATTCCGAGGGAGCGCCGCGCGGATTCCTGCCCCGGCACGATCGCCCGGCGCGACCGAGGAATCTACCCGCGTCCGCCGCGTGGCCCGGTTCGAGGCGACGAAGGCCGCGCCCCGGCGAAACACACTCACCGGACCGCGTCCCAGTCGTCCCACGCATGTCCCATCTGCTACCCGCCGTGCCGGCGCAGTGAACGGCCCGGACGGAGGCAAGGTACGGAGGAAGACGGAGGCCGGCGCGAATCGCTCGCGCCGGCCTCCTTCGCATCCGGGTCCTGTCCGCCGCGCCTTACGGGAAGGCGCAGACGCGGTCGATCCAGAACTCCTGGCCGCCCACACGGAAGCGGCTGACGGGTCCGGTGAGCGTGGTGGTCCCCTGGTCGCCGCCGGGGATGGCGAACGAACTGGAGGAAACGCCCACCCCGCCGAGTGCGGCCGGGGGCGTGTCCAGCTCGCCGATGAACGTGCCGCTCGCGTTCACCTGCAGGTTCTCGACTCCGCCGGCGTCCCGCCACTCGAGCCTCACGGCGTTCACGGCGAAGCCCACTCCCGTGTAGTCGAAGCCGATGTTGATGTTGTTGGCGCGGGCGATCTGGCCGGCTCCGAAGCCGCCGAACGCGTTCTCGATCCGCATCAGGTTGTAGAACGCCCCTCCAGCGGTGAAGAACCTGTGCACGGAGACGCGGACGCCGTTCTCCACGAACACGACCGCGTTGATGGGCGTGGCGACCGGCGCGCCGTACACGGTGCCGAGCGCCGGGGGCGGCCCGAACTCCACGCACGCCGGGACCACGACGCGCCGCACTTGGGCGTCGTCGGGCGAGAGGCCGGCGGGGTCTTCGGCGCAGGCGGCCAGCGCCAGCGCGAGCGCGGCCGGCAGGAGCAGGGTGGGGAATCGAAGCGGTCTCATGAGGCGCCTCCGCTTGGTGGGAAAAGTGTCGGCACGAGTGTGCCGCGGCGGCAATGGGTAGGGCAATGCGTGTACCGGGCAGCGCATGTTTATGGACCAGCGGAAATCCCCAATCCCCCGTACCGTTTCTCACGACGGCGCGTATGGAGTGAACCATGCGTCGGTCGGCTCGAAGTGGGGAGTCGTCTCCCCACCTGGGTCCGCCGTTCCGCAGCCCGTCACCTGCCCCGCCACCGGGCGTGGAACTTGCCCCCCTGAAGCCGTCTTTCCGCGTCCGCACCCGGCCGGTGCGCCGCCGTGCCGCGCCCGGCGAACCCGATCTCCATCCCCACCGCCAGGAGGCCCCATGCGCCGCTTCGGACCCGACGATCCGCGCGAGCCCGAGCCGTGGGAGGAGCCCGAGCCGTGGCAGCCGCCCGAAGACCCGCCGCCCGCGCCTGAAGTGATTTCCGCGAGCGCGCTCAACCCCGCGCGCGTCGACCCGATCATCGACTCCCTGATCGCGTCCTCCGTCGACCCCGACGCGGTGGCCGCGGGGCCCGACGTCCCCCAGGAGCCGTCCGCCGCGGAGGTGCTGGGCGAGCCGGCCGCGCGCGCACGCGAGCCCGCCGCCGAGCCTGCGCCCGAGCCGGCGGCGGAAAGCTCCGCGGAATCCGACTCCGGCGCGGACGCGGACCAGGAGGCCACGCCCGAGGCGGCCGGAGCGGACGAGGCGCCGCACGCGGAGGCACCGGACGGCGGCGCGGCGGAGGAATCCTCGCCGCAGCCGTCGCCATCCGCGGAGGCGCCGCAGCCGTCGCCGCACGCGGGGATGGGGGCGGTGCTGCACGGCGAGGGCGTCTCCTTCCGCGTCTGGGCGCCGCACGCCGAAGCGGTCTCGGTCGTGGGCACCTTCAACGACTGGAACGCCGACGCGCACCCGCTGGCCCACGAGGGGAACGGCTACTGGTCGGCGGACCTCCCCGGCGCGAAGGCGGGCGACGAGTACCGCTTCGCCATCCGCGGCGGCGGGCAGACCCTCGGCAGGATCGACCCGTACGCGCGCGACGTCACCAGCTCGGTGGGCAACGCCATCGTGGTGGACCCCGCCTTCGACTGGGGCGACGAGTCGGGCTACCGGATGCCGCCCTGGAACGAGCTGGTCGTCTACGAGCTGCACGTGGGCACCTTCAACGACCAGCCCGGGGACCACCCGGGGAGCTTCGCCAGCGTCATCGCGCGCCTGCCGTACCTGCGCGAGCTGGGCGTCAACTGCATCGAGCTGATGCCCTCGGTGGAGTTCGCGGCCGACTTCTCGTGGGGGTACAACCCGGCGCACATCTTCGCCATCGAGAGCGCCTTCGGCGGCCCGGCCGACCTGAAGCGGCTGGTGAAGGCGGCGCACGAGCACGGCATCGCGGTGATCTTCGACGTGGTCTACAACCACTTCGGCCCCAGCGACCTGGACCTCTGGCAGTTCGACGGGTGGAGCGAGAACGGCAAGGGCGGGATCTACTTCTACAACGACCATCGCTCGAGCACGCCGTGGGGCGACACGCGCCCCGACTACGGGCGCGAGGAGGTGCGGCAGTTCATCCGCGACAACGCGCTGATGTGGCTGGAGGAGTTCCGCTTCGACGGGCTGCGCTGGGACGCCACGGCGTACATCCGCAACGTCTTCGGCAACGACGGCGACCCGTCGCACGACCTGGGCGACGGGTGGGGCCTGATGCAGCGCATCAACCGCGAGACCGACTTCCGCCAGCCCTGGAAGCTGCACGTGGCCGAGGACCTCCGGAACAACGGCTGGATCGTGCGCGACGCGGAGGCCGGCGGCGCCGGGTTCGACACGCAGTGGGACGGCGAGTTCGTGCACCCGGTGCGCCGCGCGGTGGTCGCCATGCACGACGAGGGGCGCAGCATGGAGGAGCTGCGCCGCGCCGTGGAGCACCGCTACGAGGGCGACCCCTGTAAGCGCGTGATCTACACGGAGAGCCATGACGAGGTAGCCAACGGGCACGCGCGGGTGCCGGAGGAGATCTGGCCGGGAGAGGCGGGGAGCTGGTTCTCGCGCAAGCGCTCCACGCTGGGGGCGGCGCTGGTGTTCACCTCGCCGGGGATCCCCATGCTCTTCCAGGGGCAGGAGATCCTGGAGGACCGCTGGTTCGAGGACGGCGACCCGATCGACTGGACCAGGCTCGACGCCTTCGGCGGCGTGCACCTGCTGTACGGCGACCTGGTCCGGCTGCGCCGCAACTGGTTCGACACCACGCGGGGCTTAAGCGGCCCGCACGTGCACGTGCACCACGTGAACGACGCCGACAAGGTGCTCGCCTTCCACCGCTGGGAGGGCGGCGGCCCGCGCGACGACGTGGTGGTGCTGCTGAACTTCGCCAACCGCGCGTACGACAGCTACGTGATCGGCTTCCCGCGCGGCGGCGAGTGGAAGGTGCGGCTGAACAGCGACTGGAGCGGCTACGGCGCCGACTACGGCGACCACCCCAGCTGGCACGTCGCCGCCGACGGGCCCGCGATGCACGGCATGCCCGCCAGCGGCAGCGTGAGCATCGGCCCGTACACGGCCGTCATCCTGTCGCAGGACGAGTAGGGCAGGATCGGGAGCGCGAAGGGACGACGTGACTTCGCCCCTCTCCCGAGACCCGGGGAGGGGCGAATCCGCACGAGCCGGCTGGGCGGGACTCGGGAGCAGGGCCTCTCCCTGTCGTCAGGCGTAGGCGATCCGGCCGTCGACGATGCCCTTCCCGCCCTCTCTCCAGGTGTTGAGCCAGAACACCGTCTGAGCGCCGTTGAGCACCCGGGGCTCGGAGACGCACTCCGCCGTCGCGTCCGTTTCCGCGCGGGTGAGCCACGGCTCCCAGGCCTCCTCGGGCTTGCCTCTCAGGTGGACGCGCGCGTTCACGATCCCCCACTTCTCATGCTTGGCGAACTGGATGCCGTTGATGGGCCCGTTCACGCGGACGGGGGCGTCGCCGTCGAAGTCCGGGCACATCCATCCACCCCCGTAGCGCCCGTCCGACCACTGCCGGATCGGCACGAAGACCCTCCCGGTGGAGTCGAAGAGGCGCAGGTTGACGAGGCCGTAGCCGTCCTGGTACTTCACCTCCAGCCCGCCCAGCGAGCGTCCCGGGAGAATGGAGACGTGATTGTCCTCGCCCGCGGGGCGGGAGATGCCGCCGAACTCGTCGGCGAGCCAGAGCGTCGTCCGCACGGGCGGCTGCGGCGCGGAGTTGAGGGCGACGACCTTCTGGATCAATCCGTCGCCGGGGAAATCCATGGCCAGCATTCCCACGCCGTCGGGGCCGGACGTCGGGCGGCACAGGTCGAGGTAGCCGGCCACCCTCGGGTTGATGGCCTTTGCCACGTCCGAGGGCGCGAGCCCCTCGGAGCCGCTGGTGAAGTTGCTGTACCACAGATTCAGGCCGCGGGCGCGGTCGGAGGTCTTCGCGATCCAGTTGAACTTGGCTCCCAGCGACCAGGAATAGACCCTGTATTCATCCTGTTCGTGGAGCACGGCGCCGTCCCTCTGCCAGCCTCTCGCGCGGGTCCTGACCTCGTCCGGCCACGTCGCCCTGAAGTTGTCCAGGAAGCCCCTGACGAGGACGATCTTGCCGCGGACCATGCCCAGGAGCGGCGGCGGACGCTCGGGCGCGCCGAGGGTGGCGGGGTCGAACCAGAAGTCCCGGGTATGCTCGATGGACTTGCAGACGCAGTCGCTGAACCACTCGCCCCCGTTGGCCGCCGCGTCCGCCGCGTCTTCCCTGTACCAGGGCAGTTCCATCCGGATGGACATGATGATGCATTCCCTCGGATGGGCCCTGAGGAAGGCGATGCAGTCGTCGAGCACGCAGGGGTCCGCCATGTCTTCGAACTGGAACTTCTTGTCGAACCAGTAGCCCTGATAGTTGGCCGCGTGGTGGATCGGCATCCCGGTCTTGTAGTGGCGGCACCGGATGTCGAGGAAGCGGATTCCGGCCCTGAGCTGGCTCGCCAGGCTCAGCGCCTGGCACACGAAGGCCGCTCCCAGGCGCCGAGCACAGGTCTGGTGGGTGCCGGGGATGGACATCCTGTGGAGTGGCAGATCGTCGGGGAGTGCGCTCATCCAATCCGCGCGGTCGGGAAACACCGCGTCCTCGTCGCAATACCATGGGTCTCTCATGCCCGTGAGTCCTTTCCATGAAGAGGGCGTGATCATCATTTCGTGCAATTATTTGCAAGCCCCCGATCCGTGTCAAGCAAACCTTTGTGACCGTGGGCCGAACCTGTCGGGATGGGGTGCGCGGGGTCGCCGAGCTTCCACGGATGGCGTGTCTTCGCCCCTCTCCCGAGGCTCGGAAAGGAGCTGCCCCGGGGCCTGGCCGGGTTGTCTCTCTCTGAACAAACGTTTAACTTTGGGACAATGCCTTGCGAACGCGGGCAAGCGAAGGCACTTCGGTACCGCGCGGAGCCATGAAGAAGCTGAAGCTGGAAGACCTGGAGATCATCTCGTTCGAGACCACCCCGGACGCTCCGCGGGGGCGCGGCACCCTCAGGGCGCACCAGATCGAGCCGGCGCCGCCGTCGTTCCTGGGCCCGTGCGAGCCGACCGACGCCAACTTCGACTGCACGTACGGCTGCTCGCAGGACACCGCCTGTCCCGACGGGTGCTTCCAGCTCGAGACCGTGGCGGCGGATTGCGCCTGACCCTGGTCGGCCAGGCGCCGACTGCGTTCCTGGTTTTTCGAGAGAGACCCCAAAGATTTGGAATCATACCACCTTGCGGAGCATCGTTCAGGTACAGCTTCTGAAAAGCCTCTCACAGAGGACACGGAGGACACAGAGAACTTCAATCGCGTCTTCAGTTCCCTCTGTGTTCTCTGTGTGATTCCAATCTGTTTGGAACCAGAACTATGCTCGGCAACCTGGTATCGAACGACATCTGCGCAACCCCGCCGAGCGTGTTCGCGCTCACGCACTTTCCCCCACCGGCAGCTGCAGCGCGAACGTCGACCCCTCGCCGGGGGTGCTGCGCAGCGTGATCTCGCCGCCCAGGAGCCGGGCGAAGTCGCGCGAGAGGGCCAGGCCCAGGCCGGTGCCGCCCTCCTTGCGCGTGGTGGAGGGGTCGACCTGGAAGAACGCCTCGAAGACGCGGTCCTGGTGCTGGGGCGCGATCCCCGGACCGGTGTCCTCCACCTCCACCGTCACCGTCTCGCCTTCGCGGCGGGTGCGCACCCGCACGGCGCCGGCCTCGGTGAACTTGATGGAGTTGCCCAGCAGGTTGGTGAGGATCTGCCGCACCAGGCCGGCGTCGGTGCGCAGCCGCCCGGCGCCACCCGCCTCCATCTCCAGCGCCAGGCCCTTGGCCTCCGCCGCGCCGCGCATGGCCTCGGCCACCTGCTCCACCAGCGCGTCCACCTCCACCACCTCCAGCTCCGGGCGGCGGGTGCCGGCCTCCACCCGCGCCAGGTCCAGCACCTTGTCGATCAGCGCCATCAGGTGCCGGCGCGAGACGCGCATGCGGTCCAGCGCGCGCATCTGCGCCTCGTTCACCGGGCCGTAGATCCCCTCCTCCAGCAGGCTCGCGTACCCCTCCAGCGCGTTCAGCGGCGTGCGCAGCTCGTGGCTCATCATGGCCAGGAACTCGCTCTTGGCGCGGCTCGCCGAGCGCGCCGACTCGTAGAGCCGCGCGTTCCTCACCGCCAGCGCCGCCTGGTCGGCCAGGAGAGAGAGCACGCGCAGGTCGTCGTCCGAGAACGGGCCGGTGTCGGCCGTGCGCACCACGCCCAGGAGCCCCACCACGTCGTCGCCGGCGCGCACCGGCACCACCGCCCCGTGCTCGGCCCCGAGCGCGGTCAGCGCTCCCCTGGAGGTGACCGCGTCGTCCAGCTCCGAGAGGGAGAGGAGGAGGGGGCGGCCCCCGCGCGTCACCAGCTCGGTGAGCGAGCCCGCGCTGGGGCTCTCGGCGCCCGCCATCGGCTCCAGCATCCCCACCGCCGCCATCATCTGGGAGCGCTCGCCGCGCTCGCCGGAGAGGAGCGTGAGCCCCGCCCCGTCCGCCCGCGTCAGGTCGCAGGCGATGGTGGCGATGCGGCGCGTCACCTCGTCGGCGTCGAGCGTGGAGGTGAGCGCCTCGGCCGCGGCCAGGAGCGCGCGGTTCTCCTCGGCGCGGCGCCGCTCGGCCGCGAACGCCCCCGCGTTGTGGATGGCCAGCGCCACCGAGTCGGCCAGCGCGGAGAGCAGCCGCACCTGCTCGGGGCCGAAGGGCTCCTCGCGGTCCACCGCGTTCAGCACCCCCAGCGTGCGCCCGAAGGCGCGCAGGGGGACGAAGAGCAGGTTCCGGAGGCGCAGGCGCCGCACCAGGGGGAGCACGGGGCTGGTGGGGCGCACCTCGTCGACCGCGTTGTAGAGGATCGGCTCGTCGTCGGCCACCACCTGCTCCATCACCGAGCCGGGGTAGGGGAAGACCGTCCCGTCCAGCTGGCCCAGCGTCCCCAGCGCCGGGCTCACCCGGAACTCCTGGCCGCCGGGGAGCAGCAGGCACACCGAGCTCCCCCGCGCCCCCAGCAGCTCGCGCGCGTAGCCGGCCGCCATCTGCAGCACCCGGTCGGGCTCCAGCTCCGACACCAGCGCCCGGCCGATCTCGCGCAGCGCCCGGCTCTCCTCCGCGCGCAGCGCCGCCTCGGCCGCGGCCGCCTCCAGCTCGCGGCTGCGCTCCAGCAGCGCGCGCTCCAGCCGCAGGCGGTCGGTGAGGTCGTAGAACACCACCATCCCGCGGTCCACCCGCCCCTCGGCGTCCAGGAGCGGCACCCCGCTCACCAGCACCGTGCGCTCCGCGCCGTCGGGGAGGCGCAGCACCATCTCGGCGTCGCGCGTGGTCTCGCCCCGCAGCGCCCGGGCGATCGGCAGCTCGCCGGGCGGGTACGGCTCGCCGGTGGGGCGGCAGATCCGCCAGCGCGCCGTGTACTCGCCCACCTCGGCCGCCGTGAGCTCGTCTGCCGAGCGGCCGCCGAGCGCCGCGCCCGCGGGGTTCAGGTAGGTGGTGCGCCCCGAGGGCGCCTCGGCCACCAGCACGCCCACGGGGAGCGTGGCCAGCACGTCGTAGAGCGCCCGGCGCTCCGCCTCGGCCCGGCGGCGGGCCAGCACCTGCTCGGTGATCTCCACCACCATCAGCAGCAGGTAGCGCGGCCGGGGGCCGGCGGGGATCGGCTGCAGGGTGAAGCGGAAGTAGGTGGTGCCGCGCGCGAAGCCGTGGAACTCGAACTCCGAGATCTCGAACGCCTGGCCGCTGTCGCGCACCCGCTCGAAGGTCTCCTGCAGCCCCGCGGCGTGCCAGTCGGGGATGAACTCGGGCGTGGCGTGCCCCACGATCGCCCCCGGACGCCGCCACTCGCCCTCCAGGAACTGGTGGTAGAACTCGTTCGCCTCGCGCACGGTGAAGGTGTCGGCGTCCAGCAGCACGATCCCCACGGGCGCGCCGGCCACGATCCCCTCCAGCCGCTCCTCGCGCTCGGCGAGCGAGACGGTGGCCTCGCGGAAGCGCTCCTCGGCCTGCTGGGCGCGCGCCTCGGCCGTCACGTTGCGCAGCCGCACGCGCAGCTCGCCCGTCTCCAGCGGCTCCGCCTCCACCTCCCAGACGCGCCCCGCGCCGCGCTCGCCGTCCACGCGGAAGCGCTGCGGGCGGTCGCTCTCCATGGCCTCGCGCAGCCGGTCGGCCGCGGGGGTGCGCTCCCAGCCGGGGAGCGCGTCCCAGAGCGTCTGGATCCCCTCCTCGCGCCCGATCAGGCGCAGGATCTCCAGCATGGAGGCGTTCATGTAGCGGATGCGCCAGTCCGGCGACAGCACGCACACGCCGTCGCGCGTGGCGCCGAAGCGGGCGTCGTGCTCCCGGGCGGGGGCCTGGGCCGAGGGGCTCACGATGGGGGCGTTCGCCTCGGTTCTCGGGTTGGACGGGGAGGTGGCGGACAGCGTAGCTTATTGTCACCGCAAAGGTTGGGCAAGATCACGGCCACCCGGCGCCGCCCACCTGTCTCGTGGAGCGCTCGCACTTCGCACCGGGCACTTCGCACTGCGGTCTGGGCGTGTCCCTCCGCTGCGCTCCGGGCCGGGCTGCGCGCGCCGTAGGGCAGCAAACGACGCTGCCCAACGGCGCCGGGCCACCGCCGCCACGATACCCCTGTGGCGGCGGCGTCCCGGCCCTGGCGGGCGCGCATCCCTCACGCGGGGTTTCGTCGCGCACATCGCCTGGGGTTTCAAGGGGCGAGCCCGCGAGTCCGTGCGGAGGCTGCCCGACGCATCGCCCGCCTCCCGCGCACGCACCGGCATCCGCCGGTCGAGGCAGGCCTCGACCCTACGGGGCTCTCGCAGAATCGTAAGTCCACCCTCTCCCAGACCTGGGAGAGGGTTGCCGCTCTAAGGCGGCGGGTGAGGGCCCCCCGCGCGGCACGAGATCTGGCTGGTACGCGGAGGCCCTATCGTACTGAACCCGGTTCATTCTGCTGGGTCATCGCTGCCCCACCTTCCCCCTCCCGCCCCCTCCTCCCGCCCCCTCTCCGACCTCTGAATCTGGCTCAGCAGCTCGGGATTTCCCACGTGCGAAGATCCGCATCTCCTTCCCGCCGAAAGAGTTGTGTTAGAAACTTTTGAATCACTCAGATGTTTCTCATCGTTCAGTATTGACTGAACGATCTGAACCGATTAGCATTCCGCCGCTGATTCATGAGGGGGGATTCCCGACTCCAAAGGTGAGAACGATGGAGGATTCGGTCCTGCAGTTCGTGGAGCGGATGGGGCTCATCTGCGAGAAGGAGGGGATGGCCCGCAGCGCCGGGCGCATCTTCGGCCTCCTGCTCGTGGGCGGGCGGGCCTTCTCGCTCGACGAGCTGGCCGAGAAGCTCCAGGCCAGCAAGGCGTCGGTGAGCACCAACTGCCGGATGCTGGAGCAGCTCGGGATGATCCAGCGCGCCAGCTCGCTCGGCGACCGCCGCGACTTCTACAAGGTCGAGAGCGACCCCTGGGCCAAGATGCTGCGCGTGGCCCAGTCGCGCTGGCGCGAGATGGTGAACGTCTTCGCCGACACCCGCGCGGCCCTGCCGCCCCAGTGCGCCGACGGCCACCGGCGGCTGGAGGAGGCCGAGCGCTTCCACGAGCTGCTCATCACCGAGTGCGACAAGCTGCTGGACAACTGGTACGGGCTGCGGCACGCCGCCGCCCGGGCCACTTCCGACGCCGCGTGAGGCGCGCCGGAGCGCTGAAACCCGGGGCGACCGCGCGCCGTCCTCGGGGACTTTCGTGACCGTGTGAACGCAGTCGTGACGTGAACGCTTCAGCCCTGAAGAATATGCGCACCCGAACCGCGCCGCGCCTGTCCGGGGCCGCCGCGCTGCTGGCGGCGCTGCTCTGCGCGCCGCTCGCCGCGCAGGCCGTACCGGGACAGCCGGCGTCCGCGGCCGCCGGGCGCCCCCTCTCGCTCGAGGAGGCGCTCCGCATCGCCGAGGACGCCAGCGACCAGATCGTCATCTCCCGCGCCGGCATCACCCGCGCGCGCGGCGAGCAGCTGCGCGCCCGCAGCGAGCGGCTCCCGCAGCTCACCGGCACCGCCAGTTACACCCGCGCCCTCGCCTCGGAGTTCGAGGGGATCGGCGGCGGCGGGTCCGATACCACCACCACCACCGGGCCGCAGAACTGCGGCACCTTCACCCCCGACCCGTCGCTCCCCCTGGCCGAGCGGGTCGACTCGCTCGAGCACGCGGTGGACTGCGCGGTGAACTCCAACCCCTTCGCCGCCTTCGGCGACCTCCCCTTCGGGCGCGAGAACACCTGGCGGCTGGGGCTGAACCTCAACCAGAACCTCTTCACCGGCGGGCGCATCACCGGGCAGAACCAGGTGGCCGACGCCGGGCGCCGCAACGCCGAGATCGCCCTGGCCTCCACCCGCGCCCAGCTGGTGCTCGACGTCACCCAGGCGTACTACGACGCCGCGCTGGCCGACCGGCTGGTGGAGATCGCCCGGGCCACGCTCCGCCAGGCCGAGACCACGCTGGAGCAGACGCGCCTGGCCCGGCAGGTGGGGAACCAGCCCGAGTTCGAGCTGCTGCGCGCCACCGTCACCCGCGACAACCAGCGGCCGGTGCTCATCCAGCGCACCAGCGAGCGCGACCTGGCGTACACGCGGCTCAAGCTCCTGCTGAACCTCTCGCCCGACGAGCCGCTGCGGCTCACCACCGAGCTGAACGACGCCGAGGCCGTCCCCGTGGCGCGCTTCTCCTCCAACCAGCGGCTCCTGGGCGACACCACCACGATGAGCCGCGCCCCCGTCAAGCAGGCGCAGGAGGCGGTGCGCGTGCAGGAGGGGCTGCTCCGGGTGGCCAGGAGCCAGCGGCTCCCCACGGTGAGCCTCTTCTCGCAGTACGGGCGGGTGGGGTACCCGCAGGGGGCGCTCCCCGCGTGGGACGACTTCCGCAGCAACTGGAACGTGGGCGCCCAGCTCTCGGTGCCCCTCTTCACCGGCGGGCGCCTGCGCGGCGACCAGCTGGTGGCCGAGGCCAACGTGCTGGAGGCCCAGGCCCGCCTGGCGCAGACGGTGAGCCTGGCCCAGCTCGACACCCGCACCGCGCTCGAGCGGCTGGCCGCCGCCCGCGCCGCCTGGGAGGCGAGCGCCGGCACCGTGGAGCAGGCCACCCGCGCGTACCAGATCGCCGAGATCCGCTT
This sequence comes from Longimicrobium sp., assembly GCA_036389795.1. Classification (NCBI taxonomy): domain Bacteria; kingdom Pseudomonadati; phylum Gemmatimonadota; class Longimicrobiia; order Longimicrobiales; family Longimicrobiaceae; genus Longimicrobium; species Longimicrobium sp. The sequence goes on along the minus strand of DASVWD010000159.1, from coordinate 13,753 downwards.
CCGCGAGGGGATCTCCACCCAGACCGAGCTCACCGACTCGCGCATCCTGCTGCAGCAGGCCGAGGCCAACCGGGCGCAGGCCGCGCGCGATCTCCGCATCGCGCAGGCCCGCCTGGCGCTGCTGCCCGACCTGCCGCTCAACGTCGGGCAGGCCGCGGGCTCGGCGCCGGCCGGGGCGCAGCAGCTCCAGCAGCCGCAGCAACAGCAGCAGCTCAGACAGCAGCCGCGGACCACGCCCGCGGACCAGACGGCCACCGCCCTAACGTCGGCAGGGGTGCCATGAGCGATACGAAGACGATTCCGGTGCGCGGCGCGGCCGCGTTCGTACTGGCCGCCGCCCTGGCCCTGGCCGGGTGCGGCAAGGAGGGCGACGCCGCCGAGGCGAAGGCCCCCGAGGCGGTGGTGGTGGGGCCCGAGAACGTCCTGGTGGTGCAGGTCGAGGAGCTGCGCACCGGCCCCGCGCTCTCGGGGACGCTGCGCGCCGAGCGCGAGGCCCAGGTGCGCGCCGAGGTGGGCGGCACCGTGCTGGAGGTGTACGCCGACAAGGGGCAGGCCGTGCGCGCCGGGCAGCCGCTGGCCCGCATCGAGGCGGCGGCGCTGCGCGACGCGGTGCTCTCCGCCCAGTCGGCCGTGCGCACCGCCGAGCAGTCGGTGACGGTGGCGCAGAGGAACGCCGAGCGCACCGAGAGCCTGGCCCGCGCCGGCGCCGTGGCCGAGCGCGACCTGGAGACCGCGCGCTGGAACGTGACCAACGCCCGCGGCCAGCTGGCCGACGCGCGGGCCCGCCTGGCCAGCGCCCGCCAGCAGCTGGGCAACACCAGCGTGCGCGCCCCGCTCGGCGGCGTGGTGGGAGAGCGCCCGGTGAGCGCGGGCGACGTGGTGGCGCCGGGCGCCGCCCTCTTCACCATCGTCGACCCCGGGAGCATGCGGCTGGAGGCCAGCGTCCCCGCCGCCCAGCTGGGGGCGGTGAAGCCCGGCGCGGCCGTGCGCTTCACCGTGAGCGGCTACCCCGGGCGCGCCTTCACCGGCACCGTCGAGCGCATCAACCCCTCGGCCGACCCGTCCACGGGGCAGGTGCCGGTCTACGTGCAGGTCCCCAACCAGGAGGGGACGCTGGTCTCCGGCCTCTTCGCCGAGGGGCGCGTGGAGGCCGAGGCCCGCCAGGCGATCCTGGTCCCCGCCAACGCGGTGGACGAGCGGGGGGTGCAGCCCTCCGTGCTGCGGCTCAAGGGCGGCCGGGCCGAGCGGGTGCCGGTGCAGCTGGGCTCCCGCGACCCGGAGAGCGAGCGGGTGGAGGTGCTGGGGGGGATCACGGCCGGCGACACGCTCCTGGTGGGCGCGGCGCTGGGGACCACGCCGGGGACGCCGGTCCGCGTGGGCGCCGCGGCGCCCGCGGCCGCGTCCGCCGGGCAGCGCTGAGGGAGGAGGCGCCATGTTCATTTCCGACTTCGCCATCAGGCGGCCGGTCGTCACCGTCGTCTCGATGCTGGCGCTGGTCGTCTTCGGGCTCTTCGCGCTGTTCAACCTGGACACCGACGAGTACCCCGAGATCAACCCGCCCTTCGTGTTCGTGGCGATTCCGTATCCCGGGGCCAGCCCCGACATCGTCGAGCGCGAGGTGATCGATCCCGTAGAGGAGGCGATCTCCGGGATCAGCGGCGTCGACGAGATGACCTCGTCGAGCTACGACGGCTTCGGCAACGTCCTGGTGCAGTTCGTCTTCGAGAAGGACGTGCAGCAGGCCACCCAGGACATCCGCGACGCCATCTCGCAGATCCGCGGCGACCTGCCGCAGGAGATGGAGGAGCCGATCCTGTCGCGCTGGGACCCCAACGACCTGCCGATCGTCTCGCTCGCCCTGTCGTCGCCCACGCTCAGCTCGCCGGAGCTGACGCGCATCGCCGACCCCGGCGTCACCCGCGAGCTCAAGGGGCTCCAGGGCGTGGCCGAGGTGGTGGTGCGCGGCAAGGTGGAGCGCGAGCTCACCGTCGAGGTGCGCCCCGACGCGCTGCAGGCGGCGGGGGTGGGGATCGGGCAGGTGGTGGGGGCGCTGCAGCAGCAGAACCTGGCGGTCCCCGTGGGGCGGCTGAACGGCCAGCTCGACGAGCGCACCATTCGCCTGCGCGGCCGCATGCAGTCCCCCGCCGAGTTCGCGCAGCTGGTGGTGGCCGAGCGGGGCGGGCGGCTCATCCGGCTCGGGGAAGTGGCAACGGTGAAGGACGGGACCGAGGAGCCCCGCTCGGCCGCGCTCTACAACGGCAGCCCGGCGGTGGGGATCGACATCATCAAGAGCCAGGGCTACAGCACCACCGACGTCAGCGAGCGCGTGATCGCGCGGGTGAAGGAGCTCCAGGAGACGCTCCCCGCGGGCGTGCGCATGGACGTGGTGCAGGACGCTGGCGAGCGGGTGACCCGCTCGGTGCTGAGCGTGGAGGAGGCGCTCTTCCTGGGCGCCATCCTCACCGTGCTGGTGGTGTTCCTCTTCCTGAACTCGTGGAGAAGCACGGTGATCACCGGCCTGGCGCTGCCGGTCTCCGTGCTGGCCGCCTTCGTGGCGGTGTGGGCGTTCGGCTTCACGCTCAACACCATGAGCCTGCTCGGCCTCTCGCTCGCCATCGGCATCCTGATCGACGACGCCATCGTGGTGCGCGAGAACATCGTGCGGCACGTGGAGATGGGGAAGGACCACTACACGGCGTCGATGGAGGGGACCGACGAGATCGGCCTGGCGGTGGCGGCCACCACCTTCTCCATCGTCTGCGTCTTCGTCCCCATCGCCTTCATGGGCGGCCTCGCCGAGCAGTGGTTCGCGCCGTTCGCGCTCACCATCGCCTGCTCGGTGCTGGTCTCCCTCTTCGTCTCCTTCTCGCTGGACCCGATGCTGTCGGCGTACTGGGCCGACCCGCACAAGGAGGAGCACCAGAAGGCGTGGATCACGAGGAAGCTGGACCGCTTCAACGCCTGGTTCGCGCGGCGGGCCGAGGACTACAAGAAGGTGATCGCCTGGGCGCTCGACCACCGGGCGTCGATGTTCGTGATCGCCGTCGGCGCGTTCTTCGGGGCCGTCGCCATCCCCGCCACCGGGCTCACCGGCTTCGGGGTGGTGATGGCGATCGCGCTGGGGCTGGCGTTCCTGCTGGCGGTGACGGACCGCAAGGCGCTGACGGCGCTCCTGCTGGTGGTCGGCGTGCCGCTGATGATGATGGCGGGCTTCATGGTGCCGCCGTTCAAGAAGCTGGGCTTCGAGTTCTTCCCCAAGGACGACCGCTCGGAGCTGTACATCACCGTGCAGACGCCGGCGGGGTCGAACCTGGAGTACACCCGGCTGAAGGCCGAGGAGGTGGCCCGGCTGGCCAGGGCCCGCCCCGAGGTGGAGTACACCTACACCACGGTGGGCGCCGGGGGCACGGGGAGCGGCACGGTGGACAACGCCCTGGTCTACGCGCGGCTCACGCCCAAGAACACGCGCGAGCAGGACCAGTACACCATCGGCGAGGAGCTGCGCCGGCAGGCCGGGCGCATCGCCGGGGCCACGGTGAGCCTCACCACCAACGCGTTCAACAACCAGAAGCAGATCCAGATCGAGGTGCGCGGCCCCGACGTGCGCGTGCTCAACCAGCTGGCCGAGCAGGTGCTGGCGGCGGTGAAGCAGGTTCCCGGCGCGGCCGACGTGGACCTCTCCACCAAGGGGCAGAAGCCCGAGGTGGAGGTGGTGCTCCGGCGCGGCCTGGCCGGGAGCCTGGGGGTGACCGCCGCGCAGGTGGCGCAGTCCGTCCGTCCGGCGTTCGCGGGGATCGACGCGGGCGACTGGGTGGACCCCTCGGGCGAGACGCGCGACGTCACCGTGCGGCTGGCCCCCGAGGCGCGCACCCGCACCGCCGACCTGGAGGGGCTGCCGATCGTGCTGCAGGGGCCGCAGGGGCCGGTCACCCTCCCGCTGGGGCAGGTGGCCGAGGTGCGGCGCAACTTCGGCCCGGCGCAGATCGACCACCTGGACCGCGACCGGGTGATCAACGTGCAGGCCAACACCTCGGGGGCGCCGCTCTCCGACGTGCTGGCGGGGATCGGCGCGCGGCTGGAGAACATCCGCGTCCCCGACGGCTACCGCATCACCCAGGGCGGCGAGAGCGAGGACACCGCCGAGGTGTTCGGGCGCATCTTCTTCGCGCTGGGGGTGGCGGTGATGCTGATGTATCTGATCCTGGTGGTCCAGTTCCACTCCTTCCTGGACCCGCTGGCGATCATGCTGTCGCTGCCGTTGTCGCTGATCGGCGTGGTGCTGGGGCTGTGGCTCACGGGGAACACGCTGAACATCATGAGCATGATCGGGATCATCCTGCTCATGGGGATCGTGGCGAAGAACGCCATCCTGCTGATCGACTTCGCCAAGTGGGCGCACGAGGCGGGCACGCCGCTGCGCGAGGCGCTGATCGAGGCGGGCGCCATCCGGCTCAGGCCGATCCTGATGACCACCTTCGCGCTGATCGCGGGGATGATCCCCGTGGCGCTCGGGCGCGGCGAGGGGTCGCAGTTCCGCGCCCCGATGGGGGTGGCGGTGATCGGCGGGGTGATCACCAGCACGCTGCTGACCCTGCTGGTGATCCCCACGGTGTACGAGATCCTCTCCGACTTCCGCGAGTGGGGGATGGGCCTCTTCCGCCGCCGCAGGCGCCCGGCGGCCGAGCCCACCTCGCACGGCGAGCCCCGCCGGGTCCCGGCCGCGGCGATGGAGCCGGCGCTGGAGTCGGGGGACTGAAGTGCGTGAGTGCGAAAGTGCGAAAGTGCGAAAGTGGGGATGAGTAGGGGCGAGGCATGCCTCGCCCGGCTCGCCTCTGCATCGGACCCTGCTCGCCGGGAGGAACGGATGTCATCCCGAGGGGCGCGGTAGCGACCCGAGGGATCTACTCGACGAGTCGGGTGGGTGGCGAGTCGAGCGGATGCCGACGCCGCGCTGATCCCCCGCCGGTCGAGGGGCGGCTGGGAGTGATGGTTTTCGGGTTTTCGTTCTTTGCGCCAGATCCGTTTTGCCACGCCCGCCGTACGTTTCCAGGGGCGAACCGGACGGAGAATGCGGGGTATCGAGCGCGCGGCGGGTGAGGCCGCGCGCCGGGTCCGGTCCAGGTGACCGGGTCCGGGCTTTTTCATCCGGATCTCGGACGAGCGATGTCGACGCGCACGGGAGAATTGCCGCCGCTGGAGCGGCCGCGCGAGGCGGGGCCGCGGCGGGAGTTCTTCCTGAGCGGGCCGCTGGCGGGGCTGGGGCGGGGGTGGGAGAACTTCCTGGCCCACACCGGCGGGATGGCCACGCTGGTGTGGCGCAGCCTGGTGTACCTGTTCACCGGCCGCATCGCGCTGCGCGACGTGGCGGCGCAGATGTACTGGATGGGGGTGGGCTCCATCCCCATCGTGCTGGTGACGGGGATCCTGGGCGGGATCGTGACCTCGCAGCAGGGCGGCTACCAGTTCACCGGCGGGGTGCCGCTCTACATCCTGGGCAGCGTGGTGGCCTCCAGCATCATCCTGGAGCTGGGCCCGGTGATGACGGCCATCGTGCTGATCGGCCGGGTGGGCGCCCGCATCACGGCGGAGCTGGGGACCATGGTGGTCTCCGAGCAGATCGACGCGCTCCACTCGCTGGGGCGCGACCCCGTGCGCACGCTCGTCGCCCCGCGCCTGATCGCCGGGATCATCGTGGTGCCCACGCTGGTGGCCATGTGCAACATCGCCGGGATCGTGGCGGGGATGGTCTCGGCGCAGGCCACGGTGGGGCTGGGGATCCCGGCGTTCAAGTACGGCGCCGGGCTCTTCTGGCACAACTGGGACATGTTCTACTCGCTGGCCAAGGGCACGGCGTTCGGCTTCGTGATCCCCCTGGTGGCCAGCCACATGGGCCTCTCCACCCGCGGCGGCGCCGAGGGCGTGGGCAGGTCCACCACCAGCGCCGTGGTGCTGATGACGCTGTCGGTGCTGGTGCTGGACGCGCTCTTCCCGCCGCTGCTGCTGAACTGAAGTGCGAAGTGCGGGGTGCGAAGTGCGAAGTGCTGGGCGGGTGTCGGTGCCGCGCGGGGGGCGCTCACCCGCCGCCTTGGAGCGGCAACCCTCTCCCAACTCCGGGAGAGGGTGGACTCGACGGGGTGGGGCGGGACGGCAGTTGCGTGAGGGATGCGCGCCCGGAGGGCCGGGACTCCGGAGCGCCGGGGGTTTGGCGCGGAGGAGGCCCGGCGCCGTTGGGCACAGTCGTACCGTGCCCTACGGCGCGCGCAGCCCGGCCCGGAGCGCAGCGGAGGGACACGCCCGAACCCGGCAGTTGCAGTTGAAGTTGTAGTTCGAGCAGTCGTGACGGTTGGATCCCATATCGATTTCGAACGACGTGGAAGACGGGAAGGCGAGGGGGACGATGACGGTGACACCCGCGGTGGGCGACCCGATGGTCGAGTACCGCGATCTCTGGAAGGCGTTCGACCACCCGGTGCTGGCGGGGGTGGACCTCACCGTGGGGCGCGGCGAGACGATCTCCGTGGTGGGCCACTCGGGCACGGGGAAGAGCGTGCTGCTCAAGACCACGATCGGGCTCATCACGCCCGACCGCGGCGACGTGATCGTGAACGGCGAGTCCGTCTTCCGCGGCGGGCGCCGGGCGCTCGTCCGCTGCCGCCGGCTGGTGGGGTACGTGTTCCAGAACGCGGCGCTCTTCGACTCGATGACGGTGTTCGAGAACGTGGCGCAGGGGCTCTCCGACGAGGAGCAGCGCGAGATGGGCGAGCGCCAGGTGCTGGCCCAGGTGGCCGAGGCGCTGCATCACGTGAACCTTGACGCGGGCAAGGTGCTCGGGAAACTTCCCTCGGAGCTTTCCGGCGGCATGCGCAAGCGCGTGGGGATCGCGCGCGCCATCGTGGGCCGCCCCGAGATCCTGCTCTACGACGAGCCGGTCACGGGGCTGGACCCGGTGAACGGCGCGGTGGTGCACCGCCTGATCGCGCAGCTGGCCGGCGAGCTGGGGATCACCTCCATCATCGTGACCCACGACATCGAGGGCGCGCTGCCGATCTCGGACCGGGTGGCGCTCCTCGACCACGGGCGGATCCGCTTCGTCGGCACGCCCGAGGAGTTCCGCGCCAGCGACGACACGCTGGTCCGCGCCTTCCTGGAGCGCGACGTTCCCGACTCCGAGCTCCTGGAGACCGCATGATCCAGCGCGCCGACGGCGGGGCCCCTTCGGCGGCCCCGCGCAACCGAATCTCCCAGCAGGAGATGCAGCTTGTGACTCCGTCCCGGACCCCCCGCCGCGAGGTGCAGGTCGGGATCTTCGTGCTGGCCGGCCTCCTGGCGGTGCTGGCGGCGCTGTTCATCCTCACCGACCCGGGGCTCTTCCGGGGCCGCTACTACGTCACCACGGTGGTGGACGACGCGGGCGGCATCCGCAAGCGCGACGCGGTGCAGCTGCACGGCGTCAACATCGGCCGCATCGCCGACCTGCAGCTCACCGACGGCGGCCGGGTGGAGATGCGCCTGGAGCTGGAGGGGCAGTATCCCTTCCCCGCCGACTCGCGGGTGCGCATCGCCGAGAAGGGGCTCTTGGCCGAGAAGGTGGCCGAGATCGTCCCCGGCACCTCGCGGCGGATGGCCCAGAGCGGCGACGTGCTGCGCAGCGGCGGCGAGGCCGGCGGGCTGGGCGCCACGGCCGAGGGGCTGGGCGTGAAGGCCGACACGGTGCTGGCCCGCGCGCAACTCCTCCTTTCGCACCAGACGATCGGCGCGGTGAACACCAGCGCGCAGGAGCTGCAGGCGGTGCTGGCCGAGCTGGCCGCGCTGGCCACGGAGCAGCGCCGCGAGCTGGGGAGCCTCTCCGGCAGCCTGCGCCGCTCGGCCGCGGGGATCGAGGGGGCGGCCACCCGGCCCGAGCTGGCGCGCGCCATCGCCCGCACCGACAGCCTGACGCTGCGGCTGGACGCGGCCACCGCGTCGCTCAACAGCGCCAGCACGGCGCTGGCGAACGTGGTGGGCCGCATCGACCGCGGCGAGGGGACGCTGGGCAAGCTCTCGCGCGACGAGCAGCTCTACAACAACCTGAACTCCGCGGTGACCAACCTGGCCCAGCTCACCGAAGACATCCGCGCGAACCCCAAGAAGTACCTGAGCGTGAGCGTCTTCTAACCGCAGGGAACAGGGACAGCAGCGGAAACGACGAGGGGCGGGCCATCGCGGCTCGCCCCTCGTCGTTCTCCCCGGCCGCCGGGCTACTCGGCGCCGTCCGCCCAGAGCAGCTGGAACTCGAGCTCGTGCTCGCCGCCGGAGCGCTCGTGCTCGATGTTGAACCGCGCGCTCGCCGGGATGCGGAGCTTCTCGCCGGCGACCTGGATGGTGAACGGCCTGGCCGATTCGATGGAGTCGGCCAGGCGCCGCAGCTTCGCCACGAACTGCGCGCGGGAGTACGTCTTCACGATGTCGCGGTCGGCGGATTCGGCCATTGGAGCCCCTGGTGGAGAAGGGTGATTCGGACGATCGGGCGCGGACTGCGCCGTCGCTGTTCGCTGTTGAAGCCTCGCGCAGTTTGCGAGGCTTTCCGTGGTCCAGCGAGTGTCTTCAGGCACTCGCGACTCGGCACCACCAGCGACGAAGCCCGCCCCCGACCGGGGAGCGGGCTTCGTCACGATCTGCCAGGAAGCTGCCGGCTCAGCGGTGCGAGTGCCCCGCCGCGTGCCCCTCGTGCCCGCCGCGATGCTCCATGCCCTCGCAGCAGACCTCGCAGCACTCCTTGCACGCCGCCTCGTCGCAGGTGCCGTCCCCGCAGCAGCCGGCGCCGCCGCAGCAGTCGTCGCCCTTGCACTGCTCGCCGTGCCCGGCGTGCTGCGCGTGACCGGAGTGCGCCTGGCCGCCGTGCGCCGATGCGTGGTGCTGCGCGTGCTCGGCGTGGGCGTCACCGTGCTGCATCGCCGCGTGCCGGGCGCCGGCGCCGTGGTGGGCGGCGTGCAGGGCGTCGAGGCGGGCGCGCTGCTCCGCGGTGAGCGCCGCGGTGGCCTGCTCGTGCGCGCGGTGCATCGCGGTCCGCATCTCCGCGTGCATCGCCTGGCGCCGCCCGGCGTCGGCCGAGACGCCGCGGAGCTGCCCGCAGTGCGCCCGGTGCGCCGCCTTCAGCTCCTCCTGGATCGCCGCGAGGCGCGCGGCCTGGTCCGCCGAGAGGCCGAGCTCCTGCCGGTGCATGAGCGAGCCGTGCAGCACGTGCGCCGGAGCGCCGTGGTCGCCGTGGCCGACGTGTGACGCCTGAGCCCGCGCCGCCGGGGCGCAGAGGACCACGCCGAGCGCCGCCGCGCCGAGAATCTTCTTCATGGAATGTGTTCTCCAGGGATCGAAGTTGGGGAGCGCCAAAGCTAACCGCGCGGCGCGGCCGGCTCAAGCGGCGCCTACATGCGCGCCTGCGCCATCTTCGCCAGCCGCGCCGCCATCGTGCGCGGCACCAGGCGCGTGCCCTGCGCCAGCAGCTTGTTCATCGGCCCCGCCACCACCATCGGCTTCCCGCGCCGCATGGCCCGGTAGCCCACGCGCGCCACCTCGGCCGCGCTCATCACGAACGGGGTGTGGAAGAGCCGCGAGGCGCCCACGTCGGCCACCTCCTGGAACCCCGTGAGCGTGGGCCCGGGGCAGAGCGCCGTCACCGTCACCCCCGTGCCGCGCAGCTCCACCGAGAGCGCCTCGGAGAACGAGAGCAGGTACGCCTTGGTGGCGTAGTAGACGGCCATGGTGGGCCCGGGCTGGAACGCCGCCGTCGAGGCCACGTTCAGCACCCGCCCGCGCCCGCGCTCCACCATCGCCGGGAGGAAGAGCTTGGCCAGGTGGGTGGGCGCCGCCACGTTCACCCGGATCATCTCCAGCTCGCGCCCGAGGTCCGTCGGCGCCTCGCCGTCCGTCTCCACGAACGGGCCGGAGAGGCCGAAGCCGGCGTTGTTCACCAGCGCCTCCACCTCGATCCCGGCCGCGCGCACCGCCTGGAAGACGTGCTCCGGCGCCGCCGGGTCCGCCAGGTCCGCGGTGACCACCGTGTACGCCACGCCGTGCGCCTGCTCGAGCGCCTGGCCCACGCGCTCCAGCCGCTCCCGGCCGCGCGACACCAGCACCAGGTCGTGCCCGTCGGCCGCGAACAGCTTCGCCAGCTCCTCGCCGATCCCGCCCGACGCCCCCGTGACCAGCGCCGCGCCCTTCGGCTTCCCGTCCCGCTTCGCCATGCTCCCCTCCCCAGAGGTTGACCCGTCGTTCCTGCCACGCCAGCGGACTTCGGTGCATCTCTGGCTCGGGCGAACTGCCGGGCTCACACAGAGGACACAGAGAACACAGAGGAACAGCGGAAACGGATTCGAACTTCTCTGTGTCCTCCGTGTCCTCTGTGTGAGGCTTTTCAGGGACCTCCACGTGGACGATCCTCTGCGACGCGGGATGATCGTGAAAGACTGGAGGGCCCTCCCGCGCCTCGGGAAGGGCCCTCTCCTCCGTCGCGAAAGACGGGCCGCGCTACTCGCCGTCGTTCACCACGTAGGCCGAGACCAGGCGGTCCATGTCGACGTACATCTGCCGGGTGACGCTCTCCTCCTCGCGCAGCAGGTCCACCAGGCGGTCGTACTGGTCCAGCACCGCCAGCGGCACGTGCACCGTCTCGGCGTGGAACGTCCCCTGGTCGGCGAACACCAGGCGCACCGGCACCGTCCGGCCGTCGTTCTCCGGCATCGCTCCTCCGAAGGGCTCGCTCACCGGGCCCGCCTGAGCCCGGGAATGGAGAGCAGGAAGATCAGGGTCATCAGGATGGCCGACACCACGCACCACTGGCACCAGGCGTGGATGCGGAACGCCTCCAGCCACGTCAGGTACGCCGAGAACGCCACCCCCACCGCGGCCATCCCGAACAGCGCCAGCGCCACCCAGCGCTCCCCCGCGAAGCGCGGCTGGATCCCCAGGAGCGACACCGTCAGGATGCCGACGTAGCCGGCCAGCCCCAGGTAGGGGACGGGGACGCCCAGGAACACCGCCCAGGGAGAGGCCTGCACCCGGTCGCACGAGCCGATCTGGCAGGTGATCTCGCCGATGACGCCCAGCTTGTACAGCGACAGGTAGCCGGCCACGAAGAGCCCCACCAGCGCCAGCACGGCGATGGCCATGCGGCTCACCGGCGGCGCCGGGGCCGCCTCTTCCTCCTCGCGCGCCGGGGCGCGCGCCCCGGCCGCCACGTCCTGCGCCGCGCTCACGGCGGCGTGGGCGCGGGCGCCGGGGCCGCCGAGGTGCCGCTCACGCCGCCGCCCGCCGCGCCGGTGGCGGCCGGGGCGGGCGCGGGCGTCCCCGCGAAGGCCCCGGGCGCGATGCGGCGCACCTCGGCCTCGAACTGGCTGTAGCGCTCGGGGAGCTGCTGCAGCTTCTGCCCGTTCACGTAGACCGACGGCGTCCCCTGCACCCCCAGCGACTCGCCCAGCTGGCGGCTCTCGGAGACCTCCTTCTGGTACTTGTCGGAGCGCAGGCACTGCTCGAACTGGCCCGCGTTCAGCCCGCCGATCCGCTCCGCGTAGCCCAGGAACTTCTCCAGGGCGGCGTCGGGGCCCTGGACGTAGCTCCACTCCTGCTGGTTGGCGAAGAGGATGTCGTGGTACTCCCAGAACTTCCCCTGCTCGTTGGCGCAGCGCCCCGCGCGCGCGGCCAGGAAGCCGTACACGAAGGCGCCGCCCAGGGGGAAGTCGTAGAACACGTACCGCGCCTTCCCCGTCGCCACCAGGTTCTCCTTGATCAGCGGCTCGATGAACTGCGCCCACTCGCCGCAGTGCGGGCACTGGAAGTCGGCGAACTCGAAGATGGTGATCGGCGCGTCGGCGCGGCCGATGGAGACGCCGGGGACGCGCTGGAGCTGCTCGGGGGTGAGCGTGACCGCCACGGGCTGGGTGGCGGCGGCGCCGCGCTTGGGCCGCATCTGCATGGCCAGGAAGCCGATGCCGGCCAGCAGCACCAGGCCGAGGATCACGTAGAAGGGGGTGAGCGACGACCGCCGCGGCGGCTTCGGCGCTCCCCGCCCGCGCGGCGTCTCTCCCGGGGGAGTACGGGGCACGGAACTTCCTCCGGTGGATGGGTAAGCTGGGTCCGCGCCCTCGCTGGCGCGGCGCACCATGATAACCGGCGGGAGCGCCGCCGGGCAAGCCGTGTCCCGGCGGAAAGCGAGCGGGGAACGCCGCTTGCACCCAGCGGCAGGGTACAGGGGATGGGGGACGGGGGACAGCCTGCGCGGCGCGCGGCTTGCCCGGTCCCCTCCGCGAGAAGCCGAGCTGGTTTTCTGGCTGTCCCCTGTACCCTGTCCCCCGTTCCCTGAAGCGGTTGAATGGACATCCGGCTCGTACGCGGGCGCAACACCCGCATCTGGCTCTGGACCGCCGTCCTGGTGGGGCTCAGCCTGCTGGCCCTGCTCACGGCGTACCTGTTCGGCGACGCCACCACGCGCACGCGCATCGCCAACGTCGGCGCGTCTTCCACCTTCGGCGCCGACCGCGCGCCCGTGCTCCCGGTGGTGGTGGAGCCGTTCGTGGAGGTGAGGGAGCTGAAGGACCGCGAGCTGGGCCGCCTGGTGCACCTGAGCGGCGTGGCGGAGAGCATCGTGCGGCGGGGCGCCGTGTACGTGCGCGCCCCCGACGGGCGGCGCATCCTGGTGCGCTTCGAGCCCGAGCCGGCGCAGGGGGCGCTCGGCTCGTTCTGCCTGGGGTGCGGCGTGGACGTGAACGGCTACCTGTCGAAGCTCTCGCGCACCGAGTTCGACGTGTGGATGGACACGCTGCGCTTCGCCGTGCCGCGCCCCAAGCCGGGGGTGAAGTTCGGCGACCTGCCGGACAGCAACTTCGCCCGCATCGACTCGCTGTTCATCAAGGACTACTACCTCTCGGTGCGCCCCGAGGGGATCCGGCCGGGGCGCGGCGGCGCGCGGGTGGCCGCGTCCACGCCTGCGCCCGCGGACGTGCCCGGTCCGGCGCGCCCGGCTCCGCCGCCTCCTCCTCCCCCTCTTCCCCCACCGCCCCCCGCGCCGGAGCCGGCCGAGGAGCCGGCGGACGACGAGCCCCAGGAGCCGCCCGTGCCGCGGGCGGACACGGTGCGCATCCCGTGAATTGGACGCCGGGCGACTACGACCGGCTGGAGCGGGCGATCGCGGAGCGCAGCCGCATCCAGCTCCACCGCCGCGGCGGCGAGCTGGTGATCCTCCCCGAGCGGCTGCGCACCGACTTCGGCGCCGAGGTCCTCACCGCCCGCCACCCCGGCACCGGCGACCGCCTGGAAGTCCCCCTCCACGAGATCGACGCCTTCCTCGTGCTGGAGTGATACCGGATTCCAGGAATCGGTGTGCGATCCGGTCCTCTTGCGAACCGTGTCATTCCGAGCGGCGCCGCGGCACCGATCCGGCTTTCACACCTGAGCTGGGCGGCGCCCGAGGAATCCACTCACCCCGCCCGGACGCTGGCTCCGTGCATCGGTCCGGCCTCCTGCCGGCCGCGGGTGGATTCCCCGGGAGCCCGGCCGACTTCGGCGGCGAACACGAGCTCGGCGCATCGGGCTCCACTCGGAATGACAGCTTCCCGATGCACAGCGAAGCCGGAAGGCGGCATGATACCACGTTTCCGAGCATTGTTCTGGTTCGCGAGAAACAGATTGGCATCACACAGAGGACACGGAGGACACGGAGAGAACTTCAATCTCTCCGCTGTTCCTCTGTGTTCTCTGTGCCCTCTGTGTGAGACCTTTTCAG
>DASVWD010000158.1 GCA_036389795.1 Longimicrobium sp. | reverse complement strand
CGCCCGGCGGTGCAGACGTTCCGGGGTGCGTCGGTCCCGGTGGAGCTCTCCCTCGAACTGCTGGAGCGGCTGCAGGCGCTGGGGCGGAGCGAGGGCGCGACGCTGTACATGACGCTGCTGGGCGCCTTCCAGGTGCTGCTGGGCACGTACGCCGGCAGCGAAGACGTGGTGGTGGGCAGCCCGATCGCGGGGCGGACGCGGAAGGAGGTCGAGGAGCTGATCGGCTTCTTCGTCAACACGCTGGTGCTGCGCACTGATCTCTCGGGAGACCCGAGTTTCCGCGAGGTGCTGCGGCGGGTGCGGGAGACGACGCTGGGCGCGTACGCGCACCAGGAGGTACCCTTCGAGAAGCTGGTGGAGGAGCTGCGGCCGGAGCGCAGCTTGAGCCACTCGCCGCTTTTCCAGGCGATGTTCACGCTGCAGAACGCCGACGACGGGGGGACGGGAGGCGCGCTCGCGGGGCTGAACGTGAGCGAAGTCGATGCGGAGGGCGCGAGCGCCAAGTTCGATCTCTCCCTGAGCCTGACGGCGACCTCGCACGGCCTGCGGGGATGGCTGACGTACGGGACCGACGTGTTCGAGTCGGGCACGGTGGAGCGCATGGTGCGGCACCTGGAGCGGGTGCTGGAGCAGGTCGCCGCCGACGCGGACGCGCGGCTCTCGCGGCTGGACCTGCTCGGGGAGGCGGAGCGCGCGCTCGTGCTGGAGGCGTGGAACCGGACCGAGGCGGAGTATCCCGCCGACCGGTGCATCCACGAGCTCGTGGAGGCGCAGGCTGCGCGCACGCCGGGAGCCGTGGCCGTCGTCTTCGAGGGAGCGGAGCTGACGTACGTCGGGCTGGACGAGCGTGCGAACCGGCTCGCGCGACACCTCGTCCGCCTGGGCGTGGGGCGCGAGGCGCGGGTGGGGGTGTGCCTGGAGCGCGGGATCGAGATGATCGTCTCCCTCCTCGCGGTCCTGAAGGCGGGTGGCGCGTACGTCCCGCTCGACCCCGCCTATCCGGCCGAGCGGCTCGCGTTCACCCTCGCCGACTCCGGCGTGGTGGCGCTGCTGACGCAGGAGTCGCTGCGCTCCACGCTTCCCGTCCCGGATGGCGTCACGGTGGTGAGCGTGGACGGCGCGGCGTCCGGGATCGCGGCGGAGAGCGCCGACCGCCTGGCGCGCAGAAGCGTGCCGCGGAGCCTGGCGTACCTGATCTACACCTCCGGGAGCACGGGTGTCCCGAAGGGCGTGGCGATCGAGCACGAGAGCGCGGTGGCTCTCCTGTCGTGGGCGGCGGCCGTCTTCACGGCGGAGGAGCTGTCCGGCGTGCTGGCGGCGACGTCGATCTCCTTCGACCTCTCCGTCTTCGAGATCTTCCTCCCGCTGGCGCTCGGCGGCCGCGTGATCGTGGTGGAGAACGCGCTGGCGCTGCCGCGGTCGGCCGCGGCGGACCAGGTGCGGCTGGTCAACACGGTGCCCTCGGCGATCGCGGCGCTGCTGAAGAGCGATGGGATCCCGTCCGGGGTGCGGACGGTGAACCTGGCGGGCGAGCCGCTGCGGGCCGAGCTGGTGGACGCGCTCTACGCCCGCGGCGGGATCGAGCGGGTGTACGATCTCTATGGGCCGTCGGAAGACACGACGTACAGCACCTGGACGCTGCGCCGCGCGGGAGGGCCGACGACGATCGGGCGGCCGATCTCCAACACGCGCGCCTACGTTCTCGGTGCCGCGCTGCTCCCGCTTCCGGCCGGGGTGCCGGGCGAGCTGTACCTCGGCGGCCGCGGGCTGGCGCGCGGGTATCTGGGTCGCCCCGGGCTGACGGCGGAGAGGTTCGTCCCCGACCCGTTCGGCGAGCCCGGCGCGCGGCTGTACCGGACGGGCGACCGCGCGCGGTGGCGGACCGACGGCACGCTGGAGTACCTGGGCCGGCTGGACGCGCAGGTAAAGGTGCGCGGCTTCCGCATCGAGCTGGGCGAGGTGGAGGCGGCGCTGCGGCGGAATCCGGGCGTCACCGACTGCGTCGTCCTGGCGCGCGAGTACGCGCCGGGGGACAGGCGGCTGGTGGCGTACGTGGTGGGCGGCGTGGAGACGGACGCGCTGCGCGCGCACCTGCGCCAGAGCCTGCCGGAGTACATGGTGCCGTCCGCGTTCGTCCCGCTGGAGGCGCTGCCGCTGACTCCGAACGGGAAGCTGGACCGCAAGGCGCTGCCGGCGCCGGAGCTCGCGCCGGCGGAGGAGACGTACGTGGCGCCGCGGACGCCGGCCGAGGAGGTGCTGGCGGGGATCTGGGCGGAGGTGCTGCGCCTGGAGCGCGTGGGGGTGCGCGACAACTTCTTCGAGCTGGGTGGACACTCGCTGCTGGCCACCCGGGTGGTGTCCCGGATCCGGGCCGTGTTCGCCGTCGAGCTGCCGCTGCGGGCGCTGTTCGAGGGGCCGACCATCGCGGAGATGGCCGGGCGGGTGGAGGAGATGCGGCGCGCGGAGCTGCCGGCGCTCCCGGCCGTGGTACCGGTGGAGCGCACGGGTGCGCTGCCGCTCTCGTTCGCGCAGGAGCGGCTCTGGTTCCTGGACCGCCTGGAGCCGGGGAGCAGCACCTACAACATCCCCGTGGCATGGCGCCTGGGCGGCGCGCTGGACGAGGCGGCGCTGGAGCGCGCGCTGGGCGAGATCGTCCGCCGGCACGAGGCGCTGCGGACGGTCTTCACCGAGGTGGATGGCTCGCCGGTGCAGGTGGTGGCACCCTTCGGCGGGTTCGCGCTGCCGGTGGAAGACCTGTCGGGCTTGAGCGAAGCGGATCGCGAGGCGGCGGTCGAGCACCGCGCCGCCGAGGAGGCGGGGCGGCCGTTCGATCTCTCGGAGGGACCGCTCTTCCGCGCCACCCTGCTGAGGCTGGGCGGAGAGGATCACGTGCTGCTGCTCTCGATGCACCACGTCGTCAGCGACGGGTGGAGCATGGGGGTGCTCTTCCGGGAGCTGTCGGCGCTGTACGGGGCGTACCGCGAGGGGCGTGAGTCGCCGCTCCCCGAGCTGCCGGTGCAGTACGCCGACTACGCGGTGTGGCAGCGCGAGCAGTTGGCGGGCGAGGTGCTGGACCGGCAGCTGGCGTACTGGAAGGAGCGGCTGGCGGGCGCGCCGGAGCTGCTGGAGCTGCCCACGGACCATCCGCGCCCGGCGGTGCAGACGT